>CALRRW020000001.1:0-15880 GCA_943370695.1 Comamonas sp. lk
TAACCTTCGTTACTTTTGTAACGGAGGTTTTTTTTTGCACTTTTTTACCCCTTATTCTGAACCATTCTGATTACAATCAAGGATTTTTTCCAATTCTAAACGATTATTTTATTGCCTTAATCACGGCTTCTCGGTTTAATGCTGAAAGCTACAGCTACCACAAACAAAAAAGGCTTGAAGAAAATTCTCCAAACCTTTTTATTCATTAAATGCTGTTTTATTGTTAAACCGAAGCTGATGATATTTTCTCCAGCTTTTGTTTGTTTAGAATCCGAATTTTTTTACCATCAAGTTCAATGTATTTGTCGTGTTTAAATTCAGATAGCAAACGAATAATTGTTTCAGTAGCAGTTCCTACAATATTTGCTATATCCTCACGAGGAAGAGTTATATGAATAACACCATCCTCCAAACTTCCATTTGAATTGAAGGTTTGATGTAAGAACAGCAATGTTTCAGCTAATCTTTCCCTAACACTCTTCTGAGCTAAACTTTGAACCCTTTCTTCTACAACTCCTAAATCATGGCTCAGTGACTTTAAAACATCTTTGGTCATCAGATGATTTTCATTGAGTACCTTCATGAAAACGTTTTTGGGTATGAAACAAACAACTGTCTCTTCAATACAAATTGATGTGGCAACAAAGGGCTCTTCAGCAATCAGTGCACGGTAGCCAATAAAATCTCCGGTTTTGGCAAATCGTAAAATTTGTTCCTTTCCTTCGTTATTGGTGCGCACTAATTTTAATACACCTTTATTTACATAATATGTTCCCTGAGGGAAATTGCCATCATTAAAAATAGTTTGGCCCTTTTTGAATAAACTGCAAGTGGTGGCAGCAATAATTTCGTCTAATTGAGTTGGAGTACAATGTTGAAAAAGACTAATGGTTTTTAGGTCTTTCCGTATTAAGTCTAACTGAGTAGCTTCCATTTTTTAGTATTTTATTTGCGTGTTCGAAAATAGTGATTTTTATCAATTTTATACAACTCTCGTGCGTTTCCAGGAATTAAATATTTTTAGTTGTTCTTCGGAAGGTCTAGCCATTTCTGATAGTTGAGCGGTTTCTATATGTATATCACAACCAATTAAGAGTGCTGTTTCTGTCAACCACTTATCGAAATGTCCCTTACCCCAAATCAAGTCACTGAAGTATTGAGCAAATGAGATCCCCGAATATTGTTCCAACAGGCTTTGGTAATCCACCTCTGTATATCCTTTTTCATGTTTGTAAAACTGGTTATACAAATCGTGCATTACATTATCCAATGAGTATTTGCCATTGGAATGTTTAATGATGAGCACATCGGCAATAAATGCAGCAAGCATTCCTTCTGTATAAATGGAAACTTTGCGGCCCGGTATTCCCGGTGTGTATCCGTCAATCCATGTGTCAAAAGAGGATTCAGCAACAGAGTAATTAAAACGGCCCGCGTTTGAAAGATGCTTTTGCAAATCACCATTAAAACTTTCGCAATACTGTTGCCAATTCCACACTCCGCTTCTCATTAAAATGACATCACCATAATAGGTTGTTACACCTTCGTATATGTATCCAAGATAAGAGTAGTTTTCTTTGGTGAAATCATATGGCAACATATCGCTTGGGCGAATACGCTTAACATTCCACAAGTGAAACAACTCATGCGAACTGATAGCCATAAATGAATCGTAAAAGGCAGGATTATTCCAATCAGTTCCAGGCCCCATTGCTATTACAGTTGAATCTGTATGCTCTACTCCATGCCTGAACGTTGTTGGAAGAATATGGTATAAAAAGTGATAATCTTTTGAGGGGA
Organism: Comamonas sp. lk; assembly: GCA_943370695.1. Taxonomy (GTDB): domain Bacteria; phylum Bacteroidota; class Bacteroidia; order UKL13-3; family UKL13-3; genus UKL13-3. Next base: position 1,801 of record CALRRW020000001.1, read on the forward strand.
AATCGCCAAACAAAGCAATTTGTTCATTTGTATAGGCAATGGTTTCATCAATCATTTTTTGCATATCAGAATGAGGTTGCCCCTGAAACCAAAAGTGTATTGTTGATTTCAGTTCTTTGTCTTTTGCCGGATTTGTATGCACCTCAAACTCGAAATGATGCATCGTAGAGCTCGCTATTAAAGGGCTGTCGGCCAGAGTGTCGAAATTTTTTGCAGTGAGTTGATGTTTTAATCCCGTTGTAGGATTTACTGTTGAAGGTAATTGACAAGCAATCATGTAATCGTTGGGTAAAACTAAATCGAGAAGGTATTCTTCATCCATTCTGCCTTCTACATACATAAAGCAGTTTACCGGGTTGATGTATAAAAAATCATCATTCACAAAACTTGCCCCTGCATCTAATTGGTTCGCGTAATACTCGTAACTAACAATTATTTTTTTGACGTTCGATGTATCAACCTCCCATTTATCTTTTGTTACCTTTTTAAAAGGAACAGAATTTCCATTGTCATCATTTATCGAAAAACAACGTACATTTTTTACATAGTTCTGCAATTCGTAACGTCCGGGCCTCCATGACGGTTGCTGAATGTATACTGTATCCTGGTGAACATAATCTATAGTCCACTCCAGTTTGATGAAATGGGCTTGTGTATCGAGTATGGATATCTGATAGTGCATAGTCTAAAATTTTTGATTGACACCCAATCCAAAAAGTGCAAAATCATATTTTACAGGATCGTTTTTGTCAAGTTTTTTTAAGTTCTCAGTAAGTTCAATAGCGGCTTTCCAATCGCTTTGTGTGCGCTGTAAAAGACCTAATTTAGTGGCAACACGTTGCACATGCAAATCTAAAGGACAAACAAGTTGTGATGGTTTTATGTTTGTCCATAAACCAAAATCTACACCCCTATTATCTTGTCTGACCATCCACCTTAGATACATATTGATACGTTTGCAAGCCGAATTTTGCTGAGGCGAAGCTACATGTTTTTGTGTTCTTTGTGGAACATCTTTTAACGAAAAGAATATGTTGCGAAAACCATTTAGCCCTTCTTCAATGGTTGCATCTTTCGATGAAATATGGTTACTAAAGGCTTGTTGCAATGAATTATGTTTGGAATACCATTCCTTGAAAAAAGCAATACAATACAGCAAATCGGTATCATTAAATGTGCGATGTTTAAACCCCACCAGCTTTTTTAAATCTTTTGAAGAATGATTCAGCACAAAATCATGCGGTGCTTTATCCATGCGTTCAATCAGTTCATTACATTTATTGATAATGGTAGTCCGATTGCCCCAGGCAAATATGGCGGCAAAAAAACCCATGATTTCAATATCCGCTGAATGCGAAAATTGATGCGGAATGCAAATCGGGTCGTTGGTTATAAAAGTGTGGGAATTATATGTTTCCACCATTTTATCTAAAAACTTTTTTGACTGATTCACGCTGCAAACGTAGAAGAAAATTTGAAGTGAAGAAACATCCCCTCAGATTCCTTTTGGTTTTTTTTATGGGTACAAGGCAAATGGCTGAAAGCGTGTAATCTGTGGTTTAAAATAGGCTAAGGTTAATTTGTTACCGTTTATGGAAAGGCTTTGTTTTTTCAGTTGTTTTAGGTTTCATTTGCCTTTCAATTTTTAAATTATGAACATTAAAAACATATTTATGATTTCAGCAGTAAGTGCATCAGCCCTGATGTACAGTTGCACAAACGATAACAAAAAGGGTGGAACATCTTCATCTTCATTTGACGTGGAGTGTGACCGATTTGCAGACCTTGAAGTTTTGCGCTATGAGATTCCCGGGTTTGAGGAGCTAACTGCTCAGCAAAAGGAATTGGCTTACTATTTATATGAAGCAGCAAATTGCGGACGAGATATCATTTACGATCAAAAATATAAACACAACATTGCTATTCGCAAAACAATTGAAGCGGTTTACAATTCATATACCGGAGATAAAAACAGTGCCGACTGGAAAAGTTTTGAAACCTATGCAAAACGTGTTTGGTTTAGCAATGGTATTCACCATCATTACAGCAATTTGAAATTTGTACCTGAGTGCAGCTACGAATATTTTGAAGGACTGGTAAAAGCTTCGGATGCAACACTATTGCCTTTAAATGGTAAAACTGTTGAAGCTTTTTTAGCAGATATGAAACCAATTATATTCGATTCAAAAGTGGATGCTAAAAGTGTTGATTTAGCTTCAGGAATTGACAATGTGAAAGCATCTGCCAATAATTTTTACGAAGGTGTAACGCAGGCAGAAGTTGAAGCATACTATGCCGGTAAAATGAATAAGGACGATATTCAACCGATATCGTGGGGACTCAATTCCAAAATGCTTAAGGAAAATGGAGTTGTTGCCGAAAAAGTTTGGAAAGTGGGCGGAATGTATTCTCCTGCAATTGAAAAAATAGTTGGGTGGTTGGAAAAAGCTGCAACTGTTGCTGAAAATGACAAACAAAAACTGGCACTTGAGCTATTGATTAAATACTATAAGACCGGTGACTTAAAAACCTGGGACGATTACAATATTGCATGGGTAGCTGATGTGGATTCACGTTTGGATGTGGTGAATGGTTTTATTGAGGTGTATGGCGATGCTATCGGAAAAAGAGCAAGTTTCGAATCTGTTGTTTCAATGAAGGACATGGAAGCAACCAAAATGATTGCAAAAATAGCGAAAGAAGCCCAATGGTTTGAAGACCACTCGCCAATTATGCCTGAGCATAAAAAGAAGGAAGTAAAAGGAATTACAGCTAAAGTTATTACCGTTATCCAGGAGTCGGGAGATGCCGCTCCATCAACACCAATTGGAATTAACTTGCCAAACGCAAACTGGATTCGCCAGCAACATGGCAGCAAGTCAGTATCGCTGGGAAATATTGTTCATTCTTACAATACGGTTGCAGCTAAAAGTCCAATGTTGAAAGAGTTTGCCGAAAACGAAGCGCAAATTGAAAGAGCCAAAAAGTATGGTGCCCTAGCAGGTGATTTACATACCGATATGCATGAAGTTATCGGTCACGCATCAGGCCAAATCAACAAAGGTGTGGGAGATCCTGACCAAACATTAAAAAATTATGCAAGCACATTGGAAGAGGCAAGAGCGGATTTAGTTGCCCTCTATTATATCATGGATCCTAAATTGGTTGAAATGGGTGTTATGCCATCATTGGATTGCGGAAAGGCAGAATACGACAGTTATATTTTGGGAGGATTAATTACACAGCTTACCCGATTAAATATTGGAGAAAACTTAGAAGAAGCCCACATGCGTAACCGCCAGTTGAATGCTAAATGGGCATACGAAATGGGCAAAAAAGACAATGTGATAGAGTTTCTTAAACGTGATGGCAAAACATATGTTAAGGTAAACGACTACGAAAAACTTCGTGTATTGTTTGGCGAATTGTTAAAAGAAATCCAACGCATTAAATCAGAAGGAGATTTCAAAGCAGCAACTGCATTGGTGGAAGGTTACGGAGTAAAAGTTGACCAGGAATTGTTAAAAGAAGTAAAAGAGCGTTTCGCAAAATTGAATGTCGCTCCATACAAAGGATTTATACAGCCTAAGTTAACTCCGGTAATGGAAGGAGATAAAATGGTTGATGTTAAAGTAGAATACCCTAAAAACTTTGCTGAAGCCCAACTTGAGCTTGGTAAAAAATATGGTTTCTTACCGGTTCAAAATTAACCCCGGAAAAGATTTAAGATTTATAATAGGCTTTCTGTTTTCAGAGAGCCTATTTTTTTTATATTTGTTACTGATTAATAAAACCCATTATGAAAAAAGTATTATTGGCAATGGCTGTTATAGCAAGTTGTTTTGCTTCCCAAGCACAAACACTTGACTTTGGTTTAAAAGCAGGACTTAATTTTAGTGAACTAACCAATAACCGTCCCGATTTGTATTCAGGAACAGCAAGTGCTACCGGCTTTTTGGGAGGTGCATACGGAAGGGTTGGAATACTAGGTTTTTTCGCACAACCTGAACTTGTGTATTCGCAACGTAAAGGGGCATTTACAAGTAAAGCCGATGGTTCTGCTGTAATCACTACATTGTCTTATGTGGATGTTCCCGTTTTGGTTGGATATAAATTGTTGTTTGCACGTGTAAATTTTGGCCCTAATTTCCAGTTTTTAATGAATGCCAAACAAGTGGCAAGCAGTGCTGCAAAAGACCCTAATTTCTCGAAAAGCAATTTCGAAAAATCCAATATTGGTTTTCAGGCCGGAGTCGGTGTTGATTTAATGAAGTTGTCTTTGGATTTAAGATACGATGGCAATTTTGGAAGCATTGGTAAAGAGGTCAGTATTGCCGGACAAACATATAATTATTCAACAAGGGCCGCTATGTGGCAATTGTCTATCGGGTTCAAAATATTTTAAGTTGTATGGGTTAGTAATTAGTGGAAAGTGATTAGGGTTTGTCGATAAGAAATAGGCAATGGGAGCTGGTGTAATATTTGCACATAGTGGTGCACTAGTACGATGGTTAGTAAGTGGGATAGAGGGGCTTATAAATCAGCGTTTTGTTGGAGATGAAAAAGATGATTTATCATCTCATTTCCGAGTTCAATTCTGAATAGACTCATTGGCATTTTAGTCTTTTGGATTATTTCGGTTTTGCAGGGTATCTAGTCCGCGATTAACAAAGTCCCAATGCTCGAAAGTAAACGTGAATGTTTTATCTTATCGTTAAACATTGCATAACGAAATCCATAACTGTTCCCTGTTCCCTAACAACTATCCCCTAAACTTGTCCGCCTCATTGTTCACTTTTGTTCAATGTTTACAACACTCTGAATAACTACTCATCTTTTTACTTCATAACCTTTTTTTATTGTAACACTTTTGTGGATAGATAACCTAATCCCAGAAAGTATGATAAAGCAACGTTTGATTTACATAGTATTTATAATGCTATTTGCCAATTGTGCATTCGCACAGTTCGATCCCAAATCACCCGTAAAAGAACCTAAATCATTTAATGATAAGTCGTACAACTTTTTCCTTTCAAAGAGGTTAAAGAGTGCTATACACCAGCGCGATTCGTTGTACGATTTAGTGGTTGCCTTCAATAAGGATACAACCATGCGTGGTAAAGAGTATCGTTACCTTGACTCGTTATACCGTGCACTTACCGCTATGTATGATGATTGTACAGAAAAAAACAATGCACTAAAGGCACAACATGCCGAAATGAATGCCAAGTATAATGAGTTAATGAAACGCAGTTTAAGTGATGCTGAACGTATGAATGCAGCGCTTAAAATTAAGGCCGAAGAGTTGGAAGCTCGCGAAAAAAGATTGGCAGAATTGCAAGGTATTATCAATAGTCAGGATTCTTTATTGAATGCGCTTAATAATGCTGTGAAAAAGGCTTTGCTTGCATTCAAGTCGGATGAAATAAGTGTGGAGATGAAAAATGGAAAAGTTTATGTATCCATGAGCGATAAGTTATTGTTTAAATCAGGAAGTGCTTCAGTAGAAGAAAAAGGATTGGAAGCAATTAAAACATTAGGCGATGTGTTGAATAAAAATCCGGATATTGATGTATTGATAGAAGGTCATACGGATAATATCCCAATTAAAACGGCCAAGTACGAAGATAACTGGGCTTTAAGTGCCGATCGGGCTTTAAGTATTGTGCGTTTGCTGGCTAATGAGCATGGTGTAAATCCAAAACGTTTGGAAGCCGCAGGCAGGGCAGAGTTTTATCCCAAAGGTTCAAACGATGTAGCAGAAGGACGAGCTAAAAACAGAAGAACAGAAATCATCCTTTCTCCTAAACTGGATGAGTTGTATAAACTTATTGAGAAAAACAGAAGGTAGAGATTTACATCTGAAGTTGAAAGTCTGAGCGCTCTGTGTAACGGTTGTAAGTGTATTTTTCCTGAAACAAGGCCGCATTGATGTTTTGTATGATTTCCGGGTTGTTGTTTACAAACGTCAATGAAATATCAAAGGTGTTTTCGAAGTATAGTTTATTTCCGTTAGGATCTATAAGACATTGTAAGTTGTGTAAAGGGCCGTTTTCCAGGTATTTCTTTTTAACAAAATTTGATACCTTTTCGTATTGTGAAGCAGATTCAATTTTAATGTGAAACTCTATTGCAGCAACTTCTCCGTTTATAAAATTGTAAACAATTTTGGATTTTTGCCCCTGTATCATTCGTTTGTATAAAATCACATCGTGAACAATTCCTGAAGATTTATGTGATTTTATGAATACCGGTCTTCCGTATTTTGCCAATACATCTGTTAACGATTCGCCACTTTTGAGGTGTTGAGTAGATAAATCGACTTTTACCCTTGACTCCACCAAAGAAGATTGCGTTATACGTTTTTTTAGATTGGCCAAAGTTTCCTGAGCCAATAAGTTTATATGGTAATGATGCTTCGAATTAAACGGAAGCTTTGAAAGAATTTTAAACGATAGATACTTTAGTGGTGCAAAAATCATGATAAGTGGCGTTTGGGTAAAACAAATATATGTTTACTGTCTACTTTTGCAATACTTACCGCGTAAAAAATCCTCCTTTTTCGTTCGGTGTTTTTTTAAATAGTTGAATATCAGGATATTAATTAATCAACACCACGTGTTGTTTATACTCTTTAATGCTTGTTTGTTTGCAATAAACAGCAGTTCGGCCTTGTTTTTGGGTTAAAGTTTATTGTCCCACATGGTGGAATCGAAACCTAATAAGATATCGTTTGCTGTTTCCACAAGAGGCCTTTTAATCATGGATGGATTAGCTATCATTAAGCTTATCGCCTTGCTTGTGTTTTTTACAGAATCCTTTTCAACATCAGTAAGCTGCCTGAAGGTGGTTCCTTTTGTATTGATAAGTTCCTCCACTGGTTTATGTTTTAGCCAGTGTTTGATTTTCTCTTTGGTAATTCCTTTAATTTTGTAGTCATGAAATGAGTAAGCCACACCGTTTTCTTCTAACCATGTAAATGCCTTCTTCATGGTATCGCAATTTTTAATTCCGTATATAATCATATATTAAAAATTAAGTGTGAACAATTTCAAGACTCTGAGCAGTATGCTTTAGGCCAATATCCAATTAAACTTGTATTGAGTATCCGGTACTTTCATTCTTTCCGCAACACGGTTCAACCTATCAGGTAAAGCCATTATATAGTCGCGTGCTTTTTCTCCGTTTTCTTGCAATCCCCTTACAGTCTCAATTTCCCATTCTTCGATGAGCGATTTCAAGATGTCAGTATAATCATAAGAAGTATATACACCAATACGTTGAGCAGCGTCACTAAAGTTTGAAAATATTCCGGTCTTCTCCCCAAGCTGTCTTAAAAATTGTGATGGCATGGCAATTTTCTGACGCATCATGTCTTCAAATGCAAGCATCATTTCATTTGGATCAAGTTCTAAAATCCGTTTCACAAATGTTTTATAAGCCTTGGCATGGCGAGCCTCATCGGCAGCAACCAATCCGCACAATTTTGAAAGAATAATACTTCCTTCTTTTTTGGCCAGGCTGGCCACCCTGCGGTGAGAAATATTGGTGGCAAGTTCCTGAAAACTCGTGTATACAAAATTTCTGTATGGATCGTTACCCGCACCATTGTTAAAACCATCTGCAATCAAAAACTGTGTTGATGCTTCAAATTCTTTCATGTTAATACGTCCGCTTAAATATAAGTAACGATTCAATACATCACCATGACGGTTTTCTTCTGCAGTCCAACCTCTAATCCAACGCATCCAACCATTATTACTGTATTGGTCAATTCCCTGAACGCCCGAGAGCCAGGTTTCATAGGTAGGTAATGCTTCTTCAGTAATTGTATCCGCTACCAAAACAGCCAACAAATCGTAAGATAAACCTTCGGCTTGTTCTTGTATAATTTTCAAATCAGAAATAAAGCTAGTATCAGAAGTTAGGGGTAATAATTCGGATGCTTGCCAGTTGGTGTCAATGGGCTTTAAAAATTCTGAAGTATACTCGTTTACAGATTCACCCAAGTGCAACATTACCTCACTTCTAGTGATGGCAGCTTTTGAATTGTTCATGTTGTGTGCAGTTTCTATTCTGTCAAAAATACTTGTTGAGCGGGATATTACCAAAACTATGCACAGTAAGGTGATTTAACTTAGGTGTGTTATGGTAAATTGTTTTTGGTTAAAGGAGAATGTTTCATGTTCACTAAGCCCCATCATTGCTATCGCAAGGGGCGATTTAGGTGATATGATTACGATCAGTTTCCCATCAATTTGAACATTTCCCAACCCTACCGCAATAAAATATAATGTATCCGATGTTTGAACCAAGGAGCCTGTTTTTACTTTAGGACTTAGTTGTAAATCAATTTTGGTAAGTTCGGCCAGTTCCTGTTTAGCTTGCACCAATTGTTTCGCATTCATATCCCTATCCAATTGTCCCATTGCCCTTGAGGTTTCATATTTATCGCCTGCACTGCTTTTATCTTCACTGTTCGAACCCTCTTGAGCAGCTTTCATTGCATATTCAGCTGTGCCGATACGTTTTAAAATAAGTTCCTTACAAGTTTCAAGAATGCGTTGTTTTGTAATCATATTGATGGTCGCAATTTAGTTGATTGGTTTATCTTAATCGTAATTTTATCACACCTCAGCTTTGTTAAATGATGTCGGTAAATCCGGCATATTGTTATGGTCTATTATTTATGAAGTCCCTTATATTTGTTTGGTAATGAAGAAAATTTTATATCCAATTATAGCATTGCCCCTTTATGTCCTGGTACTGCTGCCATTTCCTTTGTTTTATTTACTGTCAGATTGCGTTTGTCTTTTTGGGTATTATATAATCGGGTATCGAAAAAAGGTAATCCACCAAAACTTACACAATGCATTCCCTGAAAAAACAGCAGTCGAAATTGAAGCAATCGGCAAGCAGTATTATCGGTTTATGGTTGATCTTTTTTTGGAAACATTTAAGCTATTGGTCATGTCACCAATGCAAATAGAACGAAGGTTTACCTTTACAAATGCTCATATCCTAGATGCTTTTACAACGCAAAACCAGCCCATTATTTTTGTGCTGGGCCATTATGGAAACTGGGAATGGTGTGGTCAAAGCTTTCACCTTAAACATAAATTTCAGCAAGATGTATTATACCACCCGTTAAGCAGCCCTTTTTTTGACTGGTTGATGATTAAATTGCGCTCCCGTTTCGGTGTAGGACTGATTCCCATGCAGCTGTCAATTAAAGAGATGATACGCAGGAAAGAATTAAATACCGCAACCGCATTTTTAGCAGATCAAACACCCAGCAATACGGAAAGTTGTCATTGGATGCCTTTTCTCAATCAGGATACACCGGTGTTTTTGGGAACGGAGAAGATTGCAAAAAAGATGAACCGTCCGGTTGTATATGTTCATTTGAGCCGGCTGAAGCGAGGGTATTACGAAGGCCGTTTTACCATCATAACCGTTAATCCGAAGGAAACTCCTGACAATTGGATTACGGAACAACACACACAATTGTTGGAAAAGGACATTATATCCCGTCCCGAACTATGGCTATGGAGCCACAGACGCTGGAAACATAAACGCTAGCCCACCTGTTATTAAAATTAATATGCTAATATACAGGAAGTTGTATACTTTTTTTATAAATATGTTTGTACAACTAATGTATATACATATATTTGTACCCGAATAAAATGAGCAACATCGAACAGGAAATACAGCAAACAAAATTTAGCAGCATCGAACAAAAGGTACTGCTCAATATTTTTTTTACTGCAAATTTTCTGCGTATTGGTCAAATGAGGCTATTTAAGCAATATGGCATTTCGCCCGAGCAGTTTAATGTGTTACGCATTTTGCGCGGACAAAAAGGAAATGCCATTGGTGTAAACAAAATTCAAGAACGGATGTTGGATAAAAACTCGAACGCATCCAGGCTTATCGACAAATTACTTGAAAAAGAATTGGTGGAGCGGGTTGGTTGCAAAAATGACAGGAGACAGGTTGAAGTTTTTATAACCCCTTCAGGATTGGAGTTGCTTGTTTCACTCGATGATGTAATTGAGTTGCAGGAGCGCAATGCCATCAATTTAACAAACGAAGAATCGGAAGAACTAAACAGATTATTAAATAAATTAAGAACAAACAATTAAAAATTAGAAACATGAAAAAATTAACAATTATGATGGCTTTTGCTGCAATCGGATTTTCAGCAATAGCAGGCGGACCAAAAACAAAAAACAGTTCACCCAAAGCAGAAACGCTTACAGTAGATGCTAAAGCAAGTACGTTTAAATGGCATGCAAAAAAAGTAACAGGTGAACACTTCGGAACAGTGAATATTGCCGGAGGTAATATTTCAGTTGAAAAAGGTATGGTTACCGGAGGTACAGTTGAAGTGGATATGACTTCAATTCTCGTAACCGATTTGCAAGGTGAATACAAAGGGAAATTAGAAGGTCATTTAAAATCGGAAGATTTTTTCTCAACAGAAAAAAGTCCAAAAGCAACTTTGGTAATTAAAAAGGTAGAAGCCATTAAAGGAAGTAAAACAGCAGAAAATGTAACAGTTACGGCTGACTTAACCATTAAAGGTATTACCAAACAAGTTGTTTTTCCTGCAATTATTGTTGTAAAAGGAAATACAGTAACAGCAAATGCTGATTTTAATATCGATCGTACATTATGGGATATTAAATACGGTTCAAAATCATTTATAGAAGGAATCGGAGACAAAGCAATCGATAACGACTTTAACGTAAAAGTACGCATCGTAGCTGGCAAGTAATCTTGACTTGGACATGTTCAGTCAAGACAAAGTAGACTTAATGAACATTTCATAGTTTAGTGGTTTAAATAAGCATGGCTGCAATATGCCATGCTTATTTTTTTTGCATACATTAGTAAAATGAAAATAGCAGTCGTATTAGGAACCACTCGCATTGGAAGACAATCGGAGAAAGTTTCAACAGAATTAGTAGCGCGATTAAAAATGCATAATGAGCTGGAAATCGACTTTCTGGACATTGCTCAATTTCCCTTTCCTGTATTTGAAGAACGGCTAAGGTTACATCCCAATCCTCCTCAGGGATTAATTGATTTTAGCAACAGGCTGCAACGTGCAGAAGGGATTATTTTTGTTATCCCCGAATACAATGGAAGTTTGCCAGGAACCTTTAAAAATGCTTTCGATCATTTTTATGCCGAATACAAACGCAAGCCAATTGGAGTGGTGTGCGCTTCTGATGGAAAGTTTGCCGGAGTGCAGGCCTCCCTTCAGTTGCAAACATTAATACTGCATGTGTTTGCTTATCCAATGCCCACTAAATTATTGGTGCCTTTTGTAAACAAAGTGTTTGATGAAAACGGAAAACTTATGGATGAAACTGTTGACAAAGGAATGACGAGGTTTATTGAAGAATATAAATGGTTTGCCGAAGCAATTATCAATCAAAAAAGAGTAAGCCCGAGGGAATAGGCAAAGAACAAAAGAAGAACCGACCAATGAAAAGAGGAGACTTTATAAAAACCTTAGGAGGATTAGCAGTAATGAGTACATTAGATTTAAAAGCGTTTGGCAACGAAATGCTCTCTGAGAAAAACACATCCAAAATGCCAGCATTGTTTATCGGGCATGGTTCGCCCATGAATGCCATTGAGGAAAATACATTCACCAAAAGTTTGAATAAACTTGGTAAAGATTTAGAAGTTCCCAAAGCCATTATGGTTATTTCTGCGCATTGGCAAACGCGCGGCACATTTGTTCATACCACTCAGTTGCCTAAAACGATTCATGATTTCGGAGGATTTCCCCAGGCATTGTTTGATGTACAATATCCTGCTAAAGGGTCACCGGAGTTTGCCGAAATGGTTAGCAAACAAGTTACGTCAACCAAAGTGATGCATGACAACGATTGGGGCCTTGACCATGGCGCGTGGGCTGTGCTCAAGCAAATTTATCCCAATGCCAATATCCCTGTTTTTCAAATGAGTTTGGATTTTACACAAGGGCCGGCATACCACTACAAATTGGCCAAGGAGTTGGATGCATTGCGCAACAAGGGCCTTTTAATTTTGGGTAGTGGAAACATTGTACATAACCTCGGTATTTTGGATTGGAACAATCCAAACGGCAAGGGATATGATTGGGCAATAGAGTTTGATGAAAAGGTAAAGGCCAATTTAGTAAACCATCATCACGCTCCATTAATTGATTATAACCAATTTGGTAAGGCCGCACAATTGTCTGTTCCAACCAATGAACATTATTTACCAATGCTGTATGCAGCCGCTTTGCAGCAAAAAAATGAAGAGCTAAAGTTTATTTATGAAGAAATGCAAATGGGTTCCATCAGCATGCGTTGTTTTATGATAAACTAAACCCGCTCGAATGTTCCCCTCAACAGTTTATATTCTATCAAGGCCCAAACAATAAAGCAGGGCAAGGCCTTTAGTGCATATGGAACAATGTATAGCTCGCGAATACCCCGGGGAAAAACATCTGTGGGAGATAAACTGCTCAGTACAAAACATCCTATGAGAAGTGCCAGGCTCAATTTGTTTTTGGTTTCTGTTGTATACCACAGTGCAATGCCTGCAATAGCAATAATATAGGTTGCCGATTCGGCCAGGTGATTAAACACAATACTCCAAATCATAACGGAGGCTAAAAACAAAAAACGGAAGTTGAATTCTTTGAAAAAAGAAACCCGCATATATTTTAGGCAAAAAGCAAGTATGCCCGAGACTTGAATCCCCAACCGAAGCTTATCATTAAATCCAATATGTCCTGCACCCATCACAAATCGCATAATTGACACATCTACTGCCCGGGTTTGATGGTCGTTTGCGATGGTTTGCTGCCAGCCTTTATATTGGTTCATCAATTCTTCAAACGACAATATAATTAAAGGGGCAAAAAATAAAACCCCGCTCCAAAGGATTCCCCATAGCATAAACTTTAGTTTGCCCGGATAAAGTAAAAACAACGAGGCCCCTAAAATACCGTACACCTTTATATATGCACTCAATACAATGAGCAAAGCAGCTAAAGCAATTTGCTTTTTTTCGAAAGCGATAAATGTAAAGAGAAATAGCGCTGCAATAATTGGGTTTACCTGAGAGTTTTGAATAGAGGTAATCAGTTCTATAAGCATAAACCACCAAATGAATGTTTTATTGGAAAGGGTCACCGGTAGTTTTGAAACGGCCATAAACAGAAGGGTGGCATTGCAGATAGCCCATAAAACCGCCCCTACATATGTTGGTAAAATTGCAAACGGTGCAAATAACAAGGCAAATGTTGGACTGTACTTATATAAATCGTATTGTTCGGAAGTATACTCTCCATATAATGAAACATGATTGATAAGGTGGAAGAAAGAGTTTTTGAAAATGATAAAGTTGTTGATTTTACTTATATAAGCAACATCATGAGGTTTCAGGTCAATTGTTATTTTGGTAAAACAAGCAATGGCAGCAGCCAAAATGTATACGCTCAGGATGAAAGATTCTTTTTGATAAAATCGCTGGTTAAGCATTGTCATAGTGCTCAAAAATAATGAACGGATGAATATGTGCAGCATACAAGGCCCCTTTTATTATCGATTAACCTGCCCTGGGATACCGTTCACCTATATTAACGTAAAGATAAAGTATGTGATTCTGAGGGTAATGTGTTGATAACCTATTTGAAGTGTATAGTTTGCTAGTAAAAGGGGCATTAATATGATGTTAAATTGCCGATTACGAAAATCAACGTATTTGCAAAAGTCAAATAGTGTGCTAAGTTCGTAGACGTAAAACAAAACAAATCAACTCATGAAAAAAATTATTTTATCAATGGCTATGATAGCAGCAGGTGCCGCTTCATATGCACAAACGGAAGCGGGATCGATTATGCTTGGTGGTTCACTTGGTTTTGGTACAAGCGGAGGAAGTACTGAAATTTCTGGTGCCCCTGCAGGTAATGGTACTACCGATGCTCCTAAAACCAGCAGTTTTTCTTTTTCTCCTTCTGGTGCTTATTTTATTGCTGATAACTTGGCAATAGGTGCTGGAATTACTTTTGGTACAAGTTCGACTA
>CALRRW020000002.1:0-14623 GCA_943370695.1 Comamonas sp. lk
TTATCTTCTGACAAGAAATTCTGTATAATCTCGTGGGACACAAGACAAGGCGGAACGATGATTGACTATACAACCTCTGTGATATACAAAACTAAGCAAGGAACCTATTTAAAGACGCTAAAATATGGAGAACCAGGATACGAGGACAATAGTAAAATTCTATTTGATACCTTATTAACCTTAACAAATAAAGAAGGACAACCGATATACCTTGCATATGGTTATGGACAAAGTTCAACATCATTGCCTTTCCGTGTTTTAAAGGCCTTTATGGTTAATGATAGTTTAATTGAACAATTTAATCTGTTCCCAGACAAGACAAGTGAGTTATGGGTTGAATACGATATTCAACATTGGATTGAATATGAGCTTATCCAAGATGTTCAGTTATTAAATGGAGGTATGCTTTTAAAAATCCCAATTCTGGATGACCTTAACAGACCGACCGGAAAATATTACGATTTGACATTTGATGGAAATGCATACAGACAGGACTGATTGTCGCTATCCGTCAATGTTTCAGCATTTCGTTTCCGTAAATTCTATATCTTAGCAAGACAATTAAACGTTACGCAAACGGCAACAGCGGCTGACGGCCAACGTTAGCACCAATATTAAAGACATTAGTAATGACAGAACAAACCTCAGAAATGACATTTCATAAATCGAGTAGAAAAAGACGAATTGCAGCAATTTCAATTGACCATTTCGTAGTGACATTTATAATGGTATCATTAATTTTCACGGTACTAGGGCCAAATTTCATCGATGAAAGTAATCCAAGTAAAATGAAAACGGTTATGCTAGCAGTTATGATACCAGGATTTGTTTTATCCTTTGCCAAGGATAGCATAAAAGGCATTAGCGTGGGAAAATGGATTATGGGAATTATGGTGCGAGACGAGGATGATATAAACAAAATACCATCATTTGGTCGCTTATTCTTGCGAAACTTATTAATCATCATCTGGCCTATTGAGTTTATTGTGCTGGCGACAAATACCAAGAAAAAAAGGTTGGGTGATATGGTAGCTAACACAGCTGTAGTCACAAATAAAGAAAAGCCTACAAGAACTCCAAGAATTTTAACACTTGCCGGAGTTGCCGTTTTGTTTTCCGCATTTGTGTTTTTGTTTGTGGGAAGCGCCATGAAACATTCTGACGCATACAAAATCGCAATAAGAGAAATAGAAAAGAACAACCAAATTCTTTCAGAAACTGGAGGAATAAATGGTTATGGGATGCTACCATCGGGGAGCGTTAGTTCATCTAATGGACAAGGACAAGCTCAATTCGAAATAAAAGTTTTAGGCAAGACAAAAGATATTACCGTTAGTGTTTATTTAGAGAAAGGCCAAAATGGGCAATGGGAACTCATTCATCTGCAGAAATAAAACTGCTGCTAACATGCGTCTACCGTAAGTGTTGCTTCTGTGCTAAGTTGGGTTATTCATTTACGTATTTTGCATATCTTAGCTTGGCAATTTAACCTTCGCAAACACCACCTGCGGAAAGCGCGGAATGTTAACAGTAATTATATGATAACGTTGAAAAATTTAATAATCATCTTGACAATTGGTGTTTTGTTTTCATGTTCTTCCAATGATAATAAAACGGGCCAACCATCAGCAAGCAATTTCAAAACCAAAGACACGATAATTTCATTTACCGGAGATTGGATATGTAAGGACTATTTTGAAAGTATTAACAATTATAAATCTCCTAGAAAGGCTCAAGACAATAGTGAGTATATTTATATTCCTGACAAGACTTTGAAGCAGACGATGATGATTTCAAACTTTCATGAAGGCGGATCGGTATTGACAATATTGAAGAATACAGATCAATTTGAGTTATGGGAGCTTGTAGAGGATAGTTTGACTCAACTTATAGACAAAATTGAAATAGTAGATAACAAAAACATCAAAATAGGAACAAGAACTTTCGTGAAATTTAATCCAATTAAAACTGATAATGGTCCCTTGATTTTAGAGGAAATTTTGCTCAAAGGCATTTATACTAATTCTAATGGTGCAACTATAGCGTTTAAAAACAACGGACAGATTTCAGGATTGGAGAGTTATAAGGTATACGAACCCATTATTGACTACTTTGATGCAGCAATGCAGGTTGATCAAATTGGACTTGGAAGAAACAGAGATAACCTTGAATATTTTGGATTTAAATTCAACAAAGACACTTTAGAACTATATAAATTGAATTGTTTAACTTTTGACAGTACAGACAATATGTGTTTAGAAGTTGACCTTGGACAATTGACACATAAACTATGGAAGAAGAAATAACAACCGGTAATACGGCCTTGTCTGAAATTGTCGCTATCCGTCAATGTTTCAGCATTTCGTTTCCGTAAATTCTATATCTTAGCAAGACAAATAAACACTCCACAATCGCCCCAAACGACAGGCGGCAAACGTTACAAACCATTACAATGAGACACTTACTATTCTTACTCACAGGTGTGATGCTGACTGTTGGTTGCAATAACAGGGCAACGGACAACACCTCAAGTAACATTGACTCATCAGGGGTTGAACAAAACGGTCAATCTGAGACTTTCATTTTTAATGAATACCAATCGGATAGTGTAACAATTGACTTGAAGAGTGACCATGATACGTTTACCGTGTTATTAAATATTGGTGGTTATCATAAAGAATATGATTTAAAGGCATTAAACATTCCAACAAAAACACCTGAACTGTATTGGATTAATAAGAACTATGCATGTATGGTGACCTGGTATTCGCAAGCACAATCAAGACATATTTTTATTCCGATAAAACACACAAATGAATTCATTTATATAGATAAAGACATTGAAGAGATGGACAGCATTAACAATAATATTGTATACATAGACACCGTTACTCAAAACCCCAATAAGGTAGTTTATACAGTTGAGAACTTGCTGACGAGGAAAAACAAATCGTTGACGTTCAGGGTAGGCCGCCACAATGGTAATTATCCTTTTTACGACAACATCATTTTGACAAAAAACAGGCTTACCATACTCACGGCATCTGAGAAAAAGAGTATTGATATAAACGAGATAAATAACGGCTTGTAACATACATCAGCCTAAAAGTGGTGCTCATATGCTTCGTTGTTGCATTTCTTTTCCCTAAATCATTATCTTGGTTAGACAAATTACTCACCGCAATAGCCACCATCGGCAGGCGCGGGAATATTAGCGGCAATACAATATGACATCAAACTATTTACTCAAAGGATTTATCATCGGCTTTTCAATTGCTGCTCCGGTGGGACCAATCGGTGTATTAACCATCAAGCGGACATTGACAGAAGGACGAATTTCAGGTTTTGTGACCGGAATGGGTGCTGCACTTGCGGATGCTTCTTATGGAGCGGTGGCAGGATTTGGGTTGGTTGCCATATCTTCTTTTTTGATTTCACAGGAATTTGCCATCAAACTGATTGGTGGGCTGTTTTTATGCTACCTGGGTGTTCAATCATTTCTTAGCAAACCCGCTACGAAAGAAGCTACCGTTGCCAGCAAAGGTCTATTGAGCAATTTTGTTTCCACGTTTTTTTTAACCCTTACCAATCCGGCTACGATATTATCGTTCATCGCCATTTTCGCGGGCCTTGGATTAGCGTCTGTTACCGCAGACTACTTCTCCTCCATCGCTATTGTTTGCGGAGTGTTTATGGGTTCTACCCTGTGGTGGTTTATATTAAGCTCAGTGGTAAGTTATTTTCAATCCAATATTACACCCGACAAGCTGATTTGGATAAACAGACTTTCAGGTGTAATCATCATTTCATTCGGACTTTTTGCTTTATATTCATGTGTTACAATCGTGCATTGAAATATACTTCCGCTAACATGTTCCGGTCCGGCAATTATTGTTAACGTTTCGTGTTAAGGAATTTCGTTTCCCTAAATTTCTTATCTTAGCAATACAATTAAGAACACTCCGAAATTTCCAACTGAGTTTAGCATGGTAACGTTGGCAGTAATTTTAACAGAACAAACCACCATCATACAAAATTGTGGATATGAAACCTTTGAAAAAAAACATCTATGTGCTCATCTTAACGCTGGCGGTGGTGAGCGGACTGGTATTTGCCAATCGCTTAGTTAAAGATGAAACCAAGACGATGCCAGAGTTGTTGTCGCATCCTAATGAAAAAACCGCTTTGGATGAAAAGCAAAAATGGGAGGCTTCTCCAGACGGTAAACAGTACAAAGCATGGGAGGTTTCACTTGAGGGTCAAAAAGTGCATGCCAGTTATGCCAACATCAAGAAGTACATAAAAGCTTTCACCGGTATGGAGGCCGTGGTAACCTCTGTGACGTTTCAGCGGGAAAACGCGAAACCATCGGGACCCAAATGGCTTATCGTGAGAATTAATGGTGCTGAATACATGATGCAATACTCGCCTAAGGATTTTGAACGGTTAAAAAGCCTGAACGTTAACGACAACATCATTGTGAAAAGCCGCAGCGCAGGGTATTCGCACAATCATCCTTATTTGATTCTATCGGGCGACTATATAGCGCGAAACAACAAGGTGCTTTTTAAACGTGACTTTAGTAAAAATAAAGGTTGCTGAGGATGAGAAGTCTCACGATTAGCGACATTTTTAGACCCACCATTTAATGCTGCCTAAGCACCCGGTTTGGCTCGCATTTTCCAGTATCAATAAACCGGTTTTTTCTGCTTTTAGAATGTTACTTCGTCATATCGTATTCGGTTGAGAATATTGATTGGAGTATCTAACCGTAAAATGTAAACTGTTTGAGTAGCCTTCAACCGGCATTCCAATACAACCCCAACATCTGTTGGAGCCTCACATGATGTGGAAGCCGGAAATAGCAGCAATGTGATTCCCTTTTTTGCCACTTGAACAACAATTCGATTGTACACCCCAAACAGGGCTAAATCCATCTTTGTTAATTCCTTATATGGCTTATGTAAAAACTTATAGCCGCTTTTTTGTTTGTAAGCTACCAAACCTGTTGTAAAAAAAATGAACCCAACAGGCAACCATTTTTAATAAGGTAGTCTATACATCGGAAACAAAATGAACCGGGCATTAGCTGAACAAGAGTTATTGGCAGGCTGCATACGTGGTAATGCAGATTGTCAACGCGCGCTGTTTCAGCAATACTATGGAAAGATGTTGGCCTTGTGCAGACGGTATGCCAGCAATGAGGATGAAGCCAAGGATTTTTTGCAGGAAGGGTTCATTAAAATTTTCGATAACCTCCGCACTTATCGCGGAGCAAGTTCTTTGCAAACATGGATGAGCCGAGTGATGATTAACAATGCCATCAGCCAGTATCATAAGGGAAAGCACCACCTTTTTAGGAGTTTGGAGCCGGAAGATGCAACGGACATTGCTGACGAAACGGAGGCCGTTGATGAACTGGAGCAGATTGATATGGATGCGTTGCTAAACATCTTGCAACAGTTGCCGGTAGGGTATCGCACCGTATTAAACTTGTATGCAATTGAAGGGTATTCACACAAACAAATCGCAGACCTGTTGGGCATTGCCGAGGGCACATCCAAGTCGCAGCTTTCAAAAGCCCGACTGTTGTTAAAGCAAGAACTATTAAGAACAAAAAACAATGGCAAACGAATCTAAAGATCAACTGTTACACAAACTGCAACAACGGTTTGAAGGCTACGAAGGAGAGGATTCTTCGGAAGCTGCGTGGGCAGACTTTAGCCAAGCCTACTTGAGGAGCAAAAACACCCGTACCTACTATAAATTGCTAACCATTTTATTGGTTACCCTCCTGGTGGCCGCTATCGCCATCTGGGGATTAAACAGTACACCATCTGCCATCCAAAATTCACCCCAAACACCCAAAACTCAGCCTAAAAACACCCGGCAGTCACATACCAACAATAAAAAAACTATACCTTCTAAAGACAACACACCATTGGTTTCAAACGCCCCATTGGTTCCCAATACCGAAAATACACAGGCTATTGCCGGGGATGTAAAACAAAAGAACCCTGACGCTCAAAAAGTAACAGAAGGTAGTGTGCAAACCGTTTCTCAAAACACTGTTCAGCCGGATATCAAGGTCAACCCTCTTCCTATGACAGTTACTCAAAAGGAAACACCATCAACCTTCAATACAACGCCTGAAACCATTGTTTACCAACCTCCGGTTAAACCGATTACTGAAATAAACCCTTCAAACCCTCAACTAAAACTGGGTGTAGGCATAAGGGAGCTGCCATTTGCAACCGCTGTTGCCGACTCAGCCCGCACCCTACCGCCTCATACCAAAAACGGTTGGTACCTCGATATTAGCGACCTGGCTACTCAATCATTTGTGAGGGTTCAAGCATACCCATCGGATCGGATATTGAGCGGGTTTTCAGTCGGTGTGGGGTATCCGTTGAGCCCAAAACTCACCCTCAATATGGGTTATCAATTTGGCAAGATGCAACAAATGTACTTGGCCTATTCATCCAAAATCAACAATGAAACGGAAATCATCCGCATCGACACTTCCTTGTTTTACAGCTATGATGCAAACCGCATTATGATGCAAATTGATACGTTGCGTCAAACCAAATCGGTAACCAGCCAAACGTCTCTTACGTTAACCAAAAATTACACCTGGCATGCAATTCCGCTTACGCTCTCTTACGCTTTTGGTAAGCCAAGCAGGATGTTGTTTGTATCGGGCGGAATCAACACCATTCGGGTAACAGAAGAAGAAACCAATGTATTGACCAACGGAAGTGAGCAGTTATACACCACGAGCCAAAACAGGTATTTGTTTGCTCCCACTGTTGGGTTGGGAGTGCACCAAACCGTATACAAACAAGTGGGCTTGCACATATCCGGAAACTATTTGTATTACCTACCCAATGCGCTCACCCAGCGCAACACCATTCAATTGCAAACCGGAATTCGCATTCAATTTTAAAACTATCTATTAACCAATTATATTTAAACTAACATGAAAAAACAATTCACACACCTAACGTCATGGTTGCTTCGAGTAAGCACCTTGTTGCTATTGGCCACCACCGCTGTGGCGCAACCCTGTGTCAATGATTTTACGTATTACACCTCGGCAAGACAGGTTGTTTTTGACAATAGCACACACAACCCTTTGGGCATCAGTTATGCCATTTGGGACTTTGGCGATGGTTCGCCCTTGTTTCACCAACAACCTTTTGATTTCGTAACGCATACCTACGACTCGGCTGGTACCTACAATGTGTGTATGCTTGATTCGTTGTGTGAAAACGCTCAACTGATCTGCAAAAGCATTACCATTTCCGATACCAAATTCATATCAGCCGATTTCACCGACTCGCTTATTGGAGATGGATTGGTTGCGCTTCGTCCGATCAACTACGATGCATCAAAAGGACATCATGTTCAGTGGGATTTAGGTGATGGCGGGCACATGACCATTGCCGATCTGGACTATCAATACCAGCAAAGTGGCAAGTACAATGTGTGTCTTACCCTTATCGACTCGTCTCGTAACTATGATATTCAGTGTCGTGAAATTGAGGTGGTCGTACTGAACAATTGCAATGCCTACTTTAGCTACAATATTGTAAACGGTGTAACACAGTTTGCCAACTACAGTTTATTCAGTGACTCCAATACTACCTTTACCTGGTACTTTGGAGATGGCAGTACCAGCAACGACCCTAACCCTTCGCATCAATACACTGCAGCAGGTGAGTATACCGTTTCGCTGGTCTTAAATGGTATTTGCTACGACAGCATTGCTAAACCAATTATACAACCTGATACCGCCACCTGCAATGCACTATTTACCTATGATGTTTCGGATCAAAAAGTCCGCTTCACCATTCAAAACTTCAACGATGACCCTTCGTTCCCAACGCAATATTTCTTTCAGTTTGGAGATGGACAGGAAGCATATCCATTGGGCAATTCAGCCGAAGTGATTTACCAAAATACCGGCACTTACTTGGTATGCCTGAGCAACTACTCGCCTTTATGCAATGGTGCGATTACCATGTATTGTGATTCGGTAACCATCACCAGCATGATTCCGATTTGCAAAGCCGATTTTGATGTATACAGCAACGATTTTGATGCTATCGTATACAACAAATCGGCAGTGTATGGAACGAGTTCACCATACACAGTATCCCTTACCTGGGGCGATGGATACACCACTCCTGCTGCTGCAGATAGTTTTTACTATTTGCACCAATACGACAGCGCAGGCATATATTCGGTTACCCTCATCCTCACCAGTACTGCCGGATGCAGCGACACCATCAGCAAAATTGTAGGTGTGGGTCCGTTGTTGAGTTTAAGTGGCACTATTAACGCCAATGGCAGTGCGGCAGCATACACCGGGGTGAACCTATTTGCTTACGAACCAGCTTTGGGTACCCTCACCTACTACACCTCAACATCAACCAATGAACAAGGTGAGTATGAAATTTTCCTACCATCGGGATACTACCTGGTGCAAGCCGACTTTGCTTTCGATCCTCAAACAAATGGTTTTTTCCTTCCAACCTATTACCAAAACAAACTCAACTGGGATGTTGCGGATGTAATTACCCTTACATCCAACCGCACCGGTATTGATATTGATTTGATTCCGTTTGATCAACCAACCGAAGGCATCGGAATGATTAGTGGAATGGCCATGTATGGAGCCGGCAATACCAACCAACAAGGTCCGATTACTCCCGGAACGCCTGCAGGAAAAATGCTACTGTACCTGCTTGATGCCAATAACAACCCGGTTATTTATACCCATGCACATGATAATGGCAAGTTCAGTTTTGAGTCGCTCCCATATGGAACATATAAAGTGTGGGCCGAGATGGCCGGAAAAGTAACACAGCCAACAACAGTAACCATTGATGCCAGCAACCCAACGTTAAGCGGAATGCAAATCATTGTTGGAAAAGCCACCATTACCACCGGTTTATTTGAGCGAGCAGTGAAAGTAAATGCTCCTGGTATTAAGGTGTTTCCAAACCCAAGCAGCGACAACCTGTTTGTGCAGGCAGGCGAAAAACAACAAATTACTGCCATTAGCATTATGAACGCTACCGGGCAATACCAACAGCAACTGCCAATGGAATCAACTCCTGATGGACAGCGGGTAGATATAAGCTTTTTACCTGCAGGATTGTATATGGTTACCATTCAATTGCAAGATGGAAACATTGCTTCTTACCGGGTAATCAAATCGGGCGAATAACAGTTGTAAGATTCATGGGTTGAAAACATCCTGCTTGGAAGAACCGCCAAGCAATGTTCAACAAATAACTGAGCAATCAGAAACACAAGCGTCAGCATATTTTTATGCTGACGTTTGTGTTTTAAGCTGAGTGCAAAGAAGAACATTGTCAAATGTGTTAAGTCTTTCGGTGTTTCGTTTCCGTAATTTACTTATCTTAGCTTCACAATTAATCGTTAACAAAGCAATAGCAAGGTGCTTTTTAAACGTGACTTTAGTAAAAATAAAGGTTGCTGAGGATGAGACACAAAAACAATTAATTCCAACAAGCACATTTACTCACCAAACCTTAAATTAAAGATAAACAGCCTAACAAACAACTATGTCCGAATATGTATCGATGACACTATTATATGTCCCATTCCTCCTTTTTACAGTGGGTTTTGTTTTTTACATTATAAATATTGTAAAACATTATCGACAGGATACATTATCGGAGTTAAAACTTTCCAAAGAGAAATTTTTTGACTTTGCTGTTTTGGTTTTGAGATGGTATTTAGCATATTATATGTTTGATTATGGTTGGGGAAAAATGACAGGCGAACAATTTGGACAACGGAATATTGAAATCCTAAACACACCGTTGAAAGATGTTGACAAATTCAATTTGGCCTGGCATCTCTTTAGCTTGGACAAGACATTTGACATTGTTATAGGTGTAATGCAAATTTGCGGAGCGATTTTAATTGTTTTCAATAGGACAGTTTTGGTTGGTGCGCTAATGCTATTGCCTATTTTGGGACAAATATTTCTAATAGACCTCGCATTCACTACGAATAAGTTCGGAGCAACTTTGGCCATCAGGCTAGGTTTCATGATACTTTCAGACCTGCTCATTCTCTTTTACTATAAGGAGAGAATGATTTTGGTTTGGAACAACCTGACAAAAGGGACAAGTACAAAGTTTAAATACAAATGGTGGGTATTGATACTTCTTCCTTTACTGGGATTACTCACGGACTTAGGAATTGCAATATTGACCCATCCATTCAAACTACTCATTCAACTATTTACAAAATAAAGTAGAGACTCAACTGCTGATAGTTTATTGGCGTAGGCCGGTAAGCGCATTCTTGTTAGATAAATTCTGTTATATTTGGTATGCACGCTTCGAATTGAGAGAGTGCTAAACTGCCCCCTGAATACGGGAGCTTAAAACGTTAACTATAACCTACACCAACAAATATGTTTTTTAAGAAACAACAAGACAAAAGGCTTGAGCGCAAACTCATCTTGGGTATGATAATGATAAAAGACGAGCTCTCTTTTGACCTTGATAATTTCATACAGGATTATCATACAAACTACAGCGACAATATTAAAGAGCTATCCGGTGACAACAGCTCGGTTGCTTTTAAAATTGAAGATGAAATGATTGCTGTTGCGCATGTGCCGCTTCCCATTCCACCGGACGACATTGAAGGCACAGCCGGATATGCCTATAACTGGCCAACCGCCTTAGATTCAATCCGGGATCACAAAAGTCATTTAATTGTTTCCATTCTTAAAGGTGGCCCCGACCCAATAAAACGTTATCGGATCTTCACTCAAATTATTTGCGCATTATTGCGCAGTTCAAATTCAATCGGTGTTTACAAAGGGAGTCAATCACTGCTTATATCAAAAGACGATTACCTAAATGAAGC
This sequence comes from Comamonas sp. lk, assembly GCA_943370695.1. Taxonomy (GTDB): domain Bacteria; phylum Bacteroidota; class Bacteroidia; order UKL13-3; family UKL13-3; genus UKL13-3. Next base: position 10,921 of record CALRRW020000002.1, read on the forward strand.
TGAATTGATGAGTTCCGATTATTTGCCGCTTAACCTTTGGATTTATATTGGCCTTCGTTATACAGACAAAGGTAATTGCGGTTACACCTATGGACTTAATGAACTTAACAAAACAGAAATGGAAGTGTTATATTCAACAAGAAATTTAGAAGACATCAGAGGTTTTATTTTTAATATAGCCAGTTACGTGTTAGACTATGATATAACTTTTAAAGACGGACAAACATGCGGACTCTCAGCTGATGAAAAAATAGCCATCACATTTTCGAAAGGGCAATTTGTAACAGGCAACACTTTTAAACTAGCGTACTAACAGGCAAAAGATTGACCAAAGCAAAAACATGAAACAACTACTGCTGATTTTAACAACAACTTTTCTTTTCGCATGCGGAGAGCCAAATATGAGTAAGCCGCTGTCAACTCATTCCCAAGTAACGGAAAGCAAACCTGACTTTAATGTGGCTTTGACGTTTATAAATGACTATGCTACATTTTGCACACCAACATCTCCCCCAACAAACGACACAAACTGGATTGAAAATAATTCCCTGCTAACTGACAATTTCAAAAGACAGTATTTTTCACTCCTTGATTCGGGTAAACGGATTGATGCGGAACTTGGCCTCGGTTTTGACCCAATCTTTGACGCGCAAGATTTTCCGGACAGCGGATTTGTAATTGCCGCCTGGGACGAAAAAACCGGATTCGTTACTGTAAGGGGAAAAGACTGGCCACAATTCGTTCTTGTGCTAAAAGTTGTTTCGCACAATCATAAATCACTTGTTGACGGTTGCGGGGTTATCAATATACCCGAAGACAAAAGAGCAAAACGTTAGACAGATAAAAAGACTTTGTGTAACGATGGCCTGATGCTGGTGCCGTTCTTTTGCTAAATTTAAGCAATACGTTTCGCTTTATTTTTTATCTTAGTCTAACAATTAAACGTTACGGATGAGACAACAGTGCCAGATGGATAAAAGGTTCGGAGCAGGTTTAATGAACAGACAAACAATGACATTAAAGGACATAGAACTTACAGAGGACAATCATTTTGTAGCAATGGAGTATTACTATTTCATCCTTAACCGAACATATCTGGTTATTAAAGCAAAAGGATTTTTAATTGGCATTCAGGGCAACGGACAGGTAAGCGTGGAGGGTGGAAAAGACATTCTTACACGACAAATAACTTCTCATATGGCAATCAAAGGGGACTTGACAAACCCTCACTCCTATTTAAAAAACAAGTATTTGGAAAAAGTTGCCGACTTAAATTTACTTGACGGAAGTATCATAGATGCAAACAAGACAAATTTTTTGATAAAGCTCACCGACATAACATCATCCGTTTACAACCCGGCCAAAAAGTTTGGTATGGGGCCATATCCTCATGATGGAAGAGTTACCATTGAAACCAACGCTAACCAAAAAAGGGAATTCATTATTCTTGGAAACCAATCAGGAGAACATATTGCAACTTTCATCACAACTCAATAAAAAACAAACGATAAAACAATGTCCATGAACACAAAAACAAAAATTATAATAGCCGGAATCGGTGGCGTAGGTGGCTACTTTGGGGGACTCCTTGCAAAACAGTTTTCGGAAAGCAATGAGGTTGATATTTACTTTTTGGCCCGGGGCGAACACCTCAAACAAATTAAAAACAATGGATTAACGGTAGTAAAAGGCGATACTCAATTTATTGCCAGGCCAAAATTGGCAACAGACAATGCAACTGAAATGGGCATTGCAGACTATATTATCCTTTCCACCAAAAGTTATGATTTAGAAAATACAATTGAACAACTCAAACCTTGCATTGGCGAACACACTTCTCTTTTGCCATTGCTTAATGGAGTGGATAGTGCGGAGAAAATAAAAAGCATTTTACCAAACGCAACTGTTTTTAATGGGTGTGTTTATATTGTAGCACTTTTGAAAGAATCAGGTGTTGTGGCAAATGTGGGCAATATTCAAAAACTAATTTTCGGAATAGACCATACCGATTCAGACAAACTTGATTTGCTTGAACATATTTTTAAACAAGCAGCTATTGACAGCACTCTTACTAAAAATATATCTTCCGTTCTTTGGGAAAAATTTCATTTGGTGGGCGCTAATTCAACAGCAACTTCATACTATAAAAACAGCACCGGTGAAATACTGGCAGACAATACAAAAAAAGAATTCCTTGTTTCATTACTCAACGAAGTAAATCAGATTGCCTTGGCTAAAGGCATTTTGTTTGACAAAGACATGGTTTCAGCTACCATGGAAAAACTATATTCATTTCCTTTTGAAGCCACATCATCCATGCAAAGGGATTTTCAAAGACCCAACGCACCAACTGAATTAGAAACCATAACAGGCTTTATTGTTCGCGAGGGACAAAAGCTGAATATTGAAACACCAACATTCAACATTGCTTATCAAGAATTACTCAAAGGTCGCAGCAAGAATGCTTAACAAAATGATACTTTGGGATGAATGCAGAACGATGGCATCCTGCCTTAGTCTGAAGAATAATTGTAAGTAACATACAGAAAATGAAAAACAGAAAAATGATTTACTCCTTGCTAACGGGTATTATGCTGACAGGATTTTACGCTTGCGATACCATACCTGAAGGAGCAGTAGCTGTGAAGCCATTTGCAAAAGAAAAATACCTTGGTAAGTGGTATGAGATTGCCCGGCTGGATTTCAAATACGAAAGGGATTTGAATAACACTACGGCTGAATATTCTTTAAATGACAACGGAACCATTAAGGTTGATAACAAAGGATACAACACTAAAAAAGGAGCCTGGGAGCAGGCAATTGGCAAGGCTAAGTTTGTTGGAGACGATCATACCGCCATGCTGAAAGTATCATTCTTCGGCCCGTTTTATGCGGGATACAATGTTATTGCCATTGACGATGAATACCGATACGCATTGGTTGCAGGAGAAAGTCTTGAGTATTTATGGATCCTATCTCGCGAGACCAGCATCCCCTTGGATATCAAAGATAGGTACCTGAAAATTGCTGAGGGCATTGGATACCATACATCCGACCTGTTATGGATAAAACACGACCAGCCGAAATAGCGTCACTGTTGTTTTGTTGGGCTGACTTGAAAGCACAAACCTTTGTGTTTCGATTCAACTCTGGCAGCGCAATGAAAGATTCTTAATTGAAACAAGAGTTGCGAATTGCGATTTGACTTAACGACATAGCAAACATTGAATATTCAACATCATGATAGACCATTTACCAATATATCTCTCACTCATTTTTGGACTGACAACAATCGGTACCTTGCTGCTTTTTATTGGGGCCATTAGAAACGGTAATATTGAGCAGACACGAAAAAAAGCAACAACTATTTTTATCGGCTTAACCATTTGGTTGATTATTCAAGCGGTTTTGACTTTACAAGGCACTTACAACACAGATTCAAACACGTTTCCTCCCAACATACTATTGACGGGCGTTTTGCCAACAATTTTGACCATCCTCTTATTGTTCATTACGTCAAAAGGCAGACAATTTATAGACAGTTTGCCACTTAAAAACCTGACTTACCTCCACATCGTGAGAATACCTGTTGAAATCGTTTTATTCTGGCTTTTTCTCAACAAAACCATACCGGAACTGATGACTTTTGAGGGCAGAAATTTTGACATTGTTGCGGGAATAACAGCACCGTTTATTGCCTACT
>CALRRW020000003.1:0-14160 GCA_943370695.1 Comamonas sp. lk
AGACCCTTTTTCCCAATATATGGTAACGCTTTGGGCGGCTTGGGTAAATTCAATTGTTTTTTTGGTTGTATACAATGCATCCTGACCCTGGAATTTAAATGTTCCGGAGCCCGATTGTTCGTTATACAAGGTGGAACCTTCGGGACCCATAACCCTCATGTAAATCTCTTTGGACCCCATATCGGTTACATAGTTCTCGTCTATTTTAAAGGTAACCTTGATACGCTCCAGTTGAGAAGAACGATTGGTTTCACGCTCTTTGCCATTGCTTCTGTTTTTTACACCGGTTACAAACAACTGCGAAGCGTTGAGCTTGGCACCAATGGCAACCTTATTATTGAGCTTAATATTTTCCATACTAAGGTCTTCATAATTGCGTTTCTGCTTGTCAATAGTGCCTTTGAGTGTTGTGTTCTCGCTGCTAAGCTTATTTATTTGGGTACTTAATGAATCAATTTGATTGAGGTACCTGCGTTTATAATAGCGTAACTGATCTATCTCATCTATTGCCTTGTTGAGTTGCTCGCGCGACAGTCTTCCTTGGCGCAGCAATACTTCAATGCGTTGTGCATATTCCTGGAGTGAATCATTTTTCTCTTTAAGGAAAGCATCCAGCTCGGCATTTTTTCCTTTGTACGATTCAAGCTCAAGACCTGTTTCGCCCAACACCCGCTCTAACTCAGCACGAACGGAGTCTGTTGCAAACAGTTTCTCCTCGGTTACCACCAACTTTTTATCGGTTGTAAAATAATTGTATACAAAAATGCCATTAAGCGCTATCAAAATGATAATGATAATGATATAATAGATTTTCCCTGAATTCCGTTTTGGCTGTTGTTCCATACTAAGGGCAAAAATAGGCTAATTTTTAAATTCTGCTTTACCCAAAACCACAAAACATCATAATATAGTGCGCTTTCATGTGGATTATTTTTGCTTAAATTCGCCCAAAACTCATTTGCCTTGGAAATAACTAAGATTTTTATGGATGGACCGCTCATCATCCAACCAAAAGTATTTGCTGATAGTCGTGGATATTTTTTTGAATCATACAGTGATAAACTTTTTGCTGATCTGGGAATTCCTTATCAGTTTGTACAGGACAATCAATCATTATCTCAAAAAGGAACCGTGCGTGGATTACATTTCCAGGCCAATCCGCATGCACAGGGAAAACTTGTACGCGTAGTGCAAGGCGCAGTATTGGATGTTGCTGTTGATATCCGGGTGGGTTCTCCTACCTACGGAAAACATTTTGATATTGAACTTACTGGCGAAAACAAAACCATGTTTTGGGTACCACCGGGATTTGCGCACGGATTTTCGGTGCTCGAAGACAATACCATTTTTTTATATAAATGTACCAACTTATACAACAAACCTTCTGAGGGGGGATTGTTGTGGAATGATGCCGAACTGAATATCAATTGGGGAGTAGACAATCCAATTGTATCCGAAAAAGACCTTTTACTTCCTACTTTACAAAACTTACAAAGCCCATTTACCTATGAGTGAAAACAAAGAAATACTTGATCTACTAACCAAGCTTGAGTCCAAATACCAGAAAAGCGGGCAGGATTTAAAATCCTACTTAGAAGGATTATTGCATGCAGACTATTTGAACTACTGGGATTATGTGCAGGTGGATACCTTATTATCATTACAGAAACCACGTACGGATGTGAAAGATGAAATGATTTTTATAATCTACCATCAAATAACGGAGTTGTATTTTAAACTCACCCTGCACGAAATGGAGCAGATTGCCGAGCGCAAAGGCTCCATTACCAAAGCGTTTTTCATCGAGCGTTTGCAGCGTATGAATGCTTATTTCCGCAACCTTACCTTGTCGTTTGAAATCATGATTCAGGGAATGGACAAAGAACAGTTTTTGCAGTTCCGCATGAGCTTATTGCCGGCAAGTGGTTTTCAAAGCGCGCAATACCGCATGGTTGAAATCTGTTCAACTGATTTTTACAATTTAGTAGATAAGGAACACCGCAGCCATATCAAACCTACAGATAGTTTTGATGCACAGTATGAATACATTTACTGGAAAGCAGGAGCAACCGAATTATCAAGCGGCAAAAAAACATTAACGCTTACGCAGTTCGAGGACCGCTATAGCGACCGCTTTAAGAGACTGGCTGAAAAATATAAGGATACAAATATCTGGGCTGTATACAAATCCATGTCGGCCACCGACCAGCAGGATCCGGAAATCATTGCACAATTGCGCAGTTTTGACGAACATGTAAATATCCACTGGCCGTTAGTACATTATAAATCGGCTGCCCGCTATTTACAGCGTACCCCCGAAGATATTGCTGCTACAGGCGGAACCAACTGGCAAAAATATTTACCTCCACGTTTTCAAAAACGTATTTTCTATCCTGAACTGTGGACAGAAGAAGAAAAAGAAAACTGGGGAAGAGCTGCTTTTATGTAGCTTAAAAAACAGGCATTCATATTTCGCAATGCCTGTTTTTTTTATCCGAAATCGGTTAAAAAATAAATAACAATGAATATACAGATTGCCTTAATCTGAATATGCGCAAAAAAAATACATACCTTACCAACTTAATTATACATCATGTCTGAATATCCTGCTTGCCCCAAATGTAAATCTGAATACACTTACGAATTAGGAGACCTCCTGGCTTGTCCCGAATGCGGGCACGAATGGAACCCCACTCCTGTTGAAGAGCAAACAACTGAGGCCGGATTGGTTGTAAAAGACAGCAACGGCACAATTTTGCAAGATGGTGATTCGGTAACCATCATCAAAAACTTACCCGTAAAAGGCTCGCCTAAGGATATTAAAATTGGTACCAAGGTAAAAAACATCCGATTGGTTGAAGGCGATCACAATATTGATTGTAAGATTGAGGGATTTGGCTCAATGGCGCTGAAATCGGAGTTTGTGAAGAAAGTATAAAAACTCCAACAAGAGTTCGTTTACCAACGGCCTCAATTTCCTTTTAAAAACACCTCTGCCACAAGCATGTCTTCTGGTGTGGTAATTTTAAGGTTGCGGTAATCACCTTCCACTAAGTGAATAGCATGTCCGGAAGCTTCCAGTACCCCCGCATCATCTGTAAAATGATGTTGTGTTACTTGGCCATAAGCCTGCTTAATAAGTGAGCTTTGAAATGTTTGGGGAGTTTGAATGAGGCAATAATATTCGCGGTTCACACTGTGGTTATCTTCATCATCCAACACGCGTATGGAGTCTTTGGGTTTTACCACTGCAATTGCGTTTCCTTTGCTTGCGGCCATCTCAAAGGTGCGCTCAACAACCGTTTGTGTTACGCAAGGTCTAACACCATCATGTATGGCCACCAACACGTTTTCAGGCACCAGTGCCAATCCGTTTTTAACCGACTCAAAACGGGTGGCTCCACCTGCCACAATCTCATGCGGAATGGTAAACTGATGATCGGAGCACAATTGTTTCCAATAGGTTATTTGAGCTTGGGGCAAAACCAGGATGAGCGTACACCCGCATTTGTTAAACAGTTCCAGCGTGTGCATCAAAACAGGTTTTCCTGTCAGCAATAAAAACTGCTTGGGTAACTCCACTCCCATTCGGGATCCATTCCCTCCGGCTACAATTAATGCATACTGTTGCATACCAAATATATTTACCCAAATATAATGGGTTTAACGTGGATACAAAACAAGATTATGCAGCTGCAATAATGATTAAACCTGTAATATTTATCTTAAAACGTATTACTTTCGAATCAAATCTAACCATCTTAAATGAGCCCGAATATTCGGGACAAACTTATCCATGAACAATATCTTCGACCCGAAAATTTCAGCAGAAGTCATCCAAAGAATTAACACACTAACTCCGGAAACAAAAGCCCTTTGGGGTAAAATGAATGTGGCGCAAATGCTGGCACATTGTAATGTTACCTATGAAATGGTGTACGATACGATTCATCCAAAGCCCAATGCATTCGTCAAACTCATTCTTAAATTAATGGTTAAAAATACGGTGGTTACCGAAAAACCATACAAAAAAAACAATCCTACTGCCCCTGCTTTTATGGTTAAAACCGATAAGCATTTTGACGCAGAAAAAGCGCGCCTGGTTCAATTCATTCAAAAAACACAGGAACTTGGAGCGGTTTATTTTGAAGGAAAAGAATCGCACTCATTTGGCAGCCTAACTGCTACAGAATGGAATTGTATGTTTTACAAACACCTTGATCATCACCTCAGTCAGTTTGGTGCGTAAACACATCGACAGCATAAAAAAAGCCAACTTCAAGGTAATGAAGTTGGCTTTTTTTTGTATATGTGTGTTGATTAAATAATCAACATTGCGTCACCATAAGTAAGGAAACGGTATTTCTTTTTAACGGCTTCGTTGTAAGCTTCCTGCAACAAATCAAATCCGGCAAAAGCTGCATTCATCATCAATAATGTAGACTCCGGTGTATGGAAATTGGTAATCATACAATTGGCGATACGGAAATCATACTCCGGGAAAATAAATTTATCTGTCCAGCCACTGGTTACATTCAATCTTCTGGTAGATGAAACAGATGATTCAATTGCACGCATCACTGATGATCCAACTGCAACAATTTTTCTTTTTTCATCCAATGCACGGTTCACCACTTTGCTAGTTTCGGCAGGAATATCATAATACTCCGAATCCATTTTGTGCTTGGTTAAATCTTCAACTTCAACCGGGCGGAATGCACCCAATCCGTTGTGCAATGTAACCTCAGCAAATTCTGCTCCTTTAATTTCAAGGCGCATCATCAGTTCTTTGGTAAAATGCAAACCTGCAGCGGGAGGTGAAACAGCTCCGATATTTTTAGCAAAAATGGTTTGGAAACGCTCGCGGTCATTTTTTTCAACCGAGCGACCCATGTATTTAGGAATTGGCATTTCACCCAAGCGGTCTATCAGTCTCCACAATTCTTCATCGGTACCGTCAAACAAAAAGCGAATGGTACGTCCACGTGAAGTTGTGTTATCTACTACCTCTGCCACCAATGTATCATCACCAAAGTACAATTTGTTACCTACACGGATTTTACGGGCCGGATCAACCAATACATCCCATAATTTCATTTCCTTGTTCAGTTCGCGCAACAAAAACACTTCGATTTTGGCACCCGTTTTTTCCTTACTACCGTATAAACGGGCAGGGAAAACTTTGGTATTATTCGTAATAAAAACATCCCTGTCATCAAAATACTCAAGGATATCATTAAACTTTCGGTGTTCAATTTTTTGAGTTGCTCTGTTCAGAACCATCAGTTTCGACTCGTGGCGAATGTCGGTTGGATGTTTAGCGATTAAGCTTTCGTTGAAATTGAACTTAAACTGTGATAATTTCATTGTATGTAAAAAACGTTTTAATCAAATGTTTTACAAGGCTATTTTTAAACACGGCACACTTGCCGCAAGATAGTCCCTCTATAAAAAAATTTGGAAGTGCAAAGGTATCTTTTTATGTGAAACATACAAATTGGCTCCCGAAGTTTCGGGATGCCCCTTAGTTATTGGGCTCTTGCCCTTACTCAAAACAAAAAGGGTTGAATCTTTTCAGATTCAACCCTTTCTTATATTTTATTGATTGCTTTATCAGCAAACTATCTGATTGCGCCCTGGAAAGCTGGATTGCCCCAGAACTTAAAGAATTCCATATCAGTTTTAGCCATTTCGCGAACATTTGGATTTAACTGTACGGCACGTGTAATATTGGTTGTCATCAAATCTTGGTTTGATGTACGGGCACCAACAATACCTACTAGGTAATAGTGCATCCAGGTTAACTCTTCCGGTTTCATACCATCAATGGTAGCTTTTGCAGCTTCTGGTTGTCCGTTAAGGATTTGAGCCAATGGAAGGTTAAAATCTTTTTTGCTTGCTTTGTTTAGGTTTGAAACCGCATCAGCATAGTTTCCTTTTTTGATTGCAAGGATACCCAAACCGTAGCTTGCATCACCACCTTTGGCAGCAGAAGCTTTGTAGTATTCAGAAGCTTTGTTGTAATCTTTAGCCATCAAAGCAGCGTTACCCATATTGGTTAGGATAGATGCATTTTCAGGTGATAATGCATTAGCTTTATCCAAATTAGCCATTCCTTCAGCAGTTTTACCTGTTGCAATCTGAACAGCTCCTAAGTCATTAAAGCCTCTCCAGTCGTTTGGATATTTAATTGTCATTGTTGTATAAACAGCAGCTTTTGTGTTCATATCAGTGCTGATAGCACCTAAGTGCAATAATTCAGCATCTGTTAAGCTATCCAGTTTACCTGTACTTGCTTTCAACTCATCATCTGATTTTAATGGTTTTTGTCCGTTTACAACCAATTCTGATTTACGCAATGCAGGAAGCAAAACGTCTTTGGTTGCTGCCCAAAACTTAGGATAGTCACGTTTGATAGCCGCTTCACGGTCGTCATTTGAAATCGATTTGTTTTGAATAATTCTCAATACACCGTCTTTATCAGGATGTGCAGAAGCCATAACAGCTTTTTCGTAACCTGCCCAATCTTCAGAAAGGCTTGAACCCATCTTAAAGTTTTGGTCGTTTACTTCACTGAAACCCAATTTTTTCAATTCTTTTTTGAAATAATTGAAGGTTGACTCGTTACGTGCTTTTGATAAATTCTCATTACGTGTCAATTCACCATCCGGTGAAGCATACGCGTTGATGGTAATACTGCTAACTGTCCAGTCTTTGTTTGACTTCAACAATCCTTTCAATTGCTCTATTTGTTTTTTGTTATCAAACTGACCTTTTACTTTAAATCCTGTGCTAAACTTAGATACGTCCTTAGGGAAATAGATGTTTACCATTTTACCTTCGGCAGCCGAAGAATATGGAGTAGCATCAAACACCATTGCACTGGCACCACCTTCAGCCAATAAAGCTGTTGTAATGGTTCCTTCTGCAAGCACTTTAGTACCTTTTACATTTGGAATTTCTTTGTAGTCATTCCCTGTTTTAACAGTGAAATTAGGATACAAAGTAGCCCGTTTCATGTCTTCGGTGTAGGCAATTTTTTCGGTGTACGAAATTTTACCTCCGGTTTTCGAATCAAGCTTAATGTCTGTACCTACCGATTTTTCACCACCAATTGAAATTTTCTTCAAAGCGATTTCTCCTTTTGGGGTACTCAAATAAGGCTCGAAGCGAATATCGGCTTTAGGGTTAATTGATTTTGCTGGAACATTAGCATTGATTGTGATAGCGATGCTATCGCCTTTAACTTCCAAAGGATTAGGTGTTACGGTGTAATTGTTGTTCACCATATTGGTAGGAACACTACATCCTGTGATTAAAGCAATGGTTAGAACCAAGAATGAATAAAAAACCTGTCTGATATCTCTCATATTTATTTAGTTTTGCAGTGCAATTATACAGTTATTTTGTTTGAACAGATATAATTGCTATTAATTTTTTTACACATTGTATATTATCAAAATAAAAGGCAAGGCCAAAATCCCCGATTATGTTCAACTCCGCGATGAACACTTTACATTAATTGCTTACTTTAGGACCGACAGACCTGAGCGGGCGCTCGACAAATGTGGATTAACGGGACACACAGAGCACATCATGACTATTATAAAAGACATGCCATTTGGCAAAATGCAACAAATTGAATTGTAAATGGAAACAAAAACGGTAATTGAACTGAAGGATGTTCAGGTATTTCAGGGTCATAATTTAATTCTTTCGGATGTGGATATCAACATTTCAAAAGGCGAATTTGTGTACCTTATTGGTGAAACAGGAAGCGGAAAATCGAGTTTGCTCAAAACAATGTATGGCGAATTATCCGTTGACAAAGGGGAAGCCAGCATTGCTGATTTTAATTTAAAAACCCTCAAACCCGGTCAGATTCCCTATTTGCGCAGAAAACTCGGGATTGTATTTCAGGATTTCCAGCTGCTCACCGACCGCACTGTATACAAAAACCTTGAGTTTGTATTAAAAGCTACCGGCTGGAAGGACGAAGTGGACATGAAAAACAGGATTGCTGAGGTATTAAAGATGGTGAACTTGTCGACCAAGGATTTTAAAATGCCTCATGAATTGAGCGGTGGCGAACAACAAAGGGTGGTGATTGCACGTGCATTGCTCAATAATCCAGAAATCATCCTGGCCGATGAACCAACGGGTAACCTCGACCCTAAGGTGAGCGATGATATTATGAACCTGTTGATTGAAATCAGTAAAAATGGTACGGCCATCCTCATGGCCACCCACGATTACCGGATTATTCAAAAATTCCCGGGTAAAATTTTACGGTGTGTGAATGGTATTGTAGGCGAAGTGGCTGCCGTACCTACTTTTCAATAAAGCAAAGTTAAAATTGCCTTTGCGCTTTCGGTATTGCTGAACATGGCATTGAGCTTTTGTTTGCGTTGGTTTATATCTTCCTGAGTAAACGTTTGTGTCATCAGGAAGGTTACTTTTTCAATAAACTCTTCGGGTGTATTTGCCTGTGTGCATAGTTTTTCCAATCCTGTATTTTTCACCATCAAATCATTGGCCACAACAAACCGTCCCTGAAACAATACATTGATGAGTTTTAACTTAATCCCGGTGTTTTGAAAAGTGGGCAATACATTGATATGTGCGTGTTGAATGAGTTCCGAAATTTGTTCGGTACTCAGCTGATCAAACAATTTGATGTGCGGGTATTGTTCAATTATGGCTTTTAGATTGGCGGAAGGTTTGTAACCCGCTATGTAAAATGGATAATCCAGCTTGCAGAATACTTTATCAATGAGGAAACGTGCTGCTTCATCATTTTCACCCACACTTAATTTTCCGTGGTACAATGCATAACGGCCCTTGCCGGTTAAACTAATCATCTCGTCATTGGAATGGAAAGCGGGTACATACTGCACATTTGAATATCGCTGTTGCAAAGCCTCCGAATCATTTGGTGAAATGGCCAATACCGATTGTGCATTCATCAATATGTTTTCAAACTCCCTGAGCCTTGTTGCCTCTTTGGTAAAAAAATACTTCTTGAAAAAATTGCGCTCAACCGATTCTAATTTTTCATAATACTCATGTTCGATATTGTGCATTCTCACCAACTTTTTGCGTGAAGCAAGCTTGGGATGATTGAGAAAAAAGCAGGTATGTAATCCTTCAAACAAAATAGGGGCATCATCGGTAAGCAAATTATCCAACAGCTCCACACTGTTGCGTGTATTCACAATATAAGGCAGTGTTCCAATAAATGGGTTCACAAAATTTCTGCGCTGGTAATAATATACCTTTTTACAAAATTTATTGAGTTGGGATGCCGGCTTACGGCCATATTCAAATACATGAAGTGTAATTTCAACCCCGGCTTCATGCAACGCCTTCAGCTTATAAAATACATCAATCACACCCCCGTAATTGGGCGGAAAAGGATTATCAAATGAAACAATATGCAACTTCTTATCAGATAACATTTCGGTACATGCTTTTTAGTTTTTCATCTTCATCTTCCCAATTAAACGTGCGTTTTGCCCGTTTACATTCCTGCTGCAATTTGAGGTAAACAGCGTCATCAGTCAATAAGCTATTTATCGTATTTATAATTTCGGTTACCTGGCAATTGCATAACAGTGCCACTTCAAACTTTTGATTAATATGTTCATACTCGGGAAAAGGAGCGCATACCTGTGGAACTTCAGCTTGTATGTAATCAAAAAATTTATTGGCAAGCGAGTAATAATAACTCAGCCCAATATTTTCCATCACATTATAACCGATAGTAGCTTTTGCCGTAACATGTTTCAATTCATCGGGTTGTACATAACCCAAAAACTTTACTTTCTTTTTAAGCTGCAAATCCTCAACCAGGGTTCGCAACTTTCCGCTCAAATCACCCTCCCCTGCCAGCCAGCATTCTGCATCAATATGTTGCATGGCTTCAATTAACTGGGGCAATCCCCTTCCTTTATTTAATGCCCCCTGATACAGTACAACTTTTGTACCTGCAGGTTTATGACGAACCTCTCCATATGGGTAAGGTACACTTCTGATGACTTCAAATTTTTTGTGGTATTGTTTCGAAAAAATATCTGCGAGTGCCCGGTTTACGGTATACGCCAAATCGGTATGCGGAACCATCCATTTTCCCACCATTTTCCATATAGCCTTGGTTACAGGTCTATGGGTTACTTCGGGTACTTCTTCAAAATATTCATGTGCATCAAACACTAATTTTTTGCTCCTGATTTTTGATAAAACGGTACACGTTAACAATGTGTCCAAATCAACAGCTGAATAGGCATCAGTTTTTTTAAACAATAAAAAAAAGAATAAACGCATGGCATATTCAATGTAAAACAGTTTACCGGAATCAAACCAGCAGTTCAATCGTTTTTGTTCGAACACCTGATCCACAAGCGGCACCGATTGGTATCTTTTTCGCCCCACCAGCAACACCTCATAACCCGCCTCTACCAGAGAGGTACAGATCCGAATCATACGTTGGTCGTATGACAAATCATTGGTTACTGTTACAATTATTTTTTTCGGTTGTTCCACGCTAAATGTTGGGTCGTATTGTAGTGCAATTTATCGTTATCTAACAAATAGCGCACAGTTTCAATAATTTTTTCTTCCTGCAATGGAGCTAATCGTTTTACCAGCTGATGAATAAGCATTGATTCGGTAGAAAGCAATTGTTCAATTTGCGCAACCAATTGGGCAAAAACATCATTGTCCATTTCCAGTTTTTTGCGCACCAAACACACGTCACAAATACCGCAATCTTCCGCATCGTGCTCATCAAAATAGGAAACCAATTTATAACTTCGGCATACTGTAGCATTATGAGCATACGCAATCATGGCCTTTATTTTTTGTGTTGCCGTTTCTTTCCTTTTTTGCAGGAGTGACGTTTTAAAATCGATTCTGTCGGCATCTACCCTATCATGCAAAAAAGTAAGCTGGGGTTGATCTTTTTGCGGCTGGTAATCCACCACACCGAGTTTGTGCAATTGTATCAACTGCTTTTGAACAATAGACGTATCGAATTTTTCCCGTTTACCCAAGAGTGATTCATTGATGGTAACATACTCATCAAACAGTCCGCCATAACTGCGAAGCAACAATTTGATAAACTCATCTTGGTGCGGATGCTCCACTTGAAACTTATACAACACCCCTGGGCCAATGATAATTTTGAGCTTGGAAGGGTCATAAAAATTTTCGGTTAAGGCAATTAAATCACATTGCTCAAGTATTTTAAGGGCGGGATAGGCAACTGCCGTTTCGATTGAAAACTTTCGGCAAAAATCAATAATATCAAAATTGAAACTCCTGTCCACATTTGCGCCAATGGGCAATTGGTAATAATTACACAATGCCTGGTAAACGCGTTTAATATCCGTTTCGGGAGGGAATGTAAGTTGTAATCTTTTTAATCCTTCGAGCTCATCGGCATGGTTAAACAACAATACGGCAAACGCCTTTTGTTCGTCTCTGCCGGCCCTGCCTGCTTCCTGGTAGTAAGATTCGAGCGACTCGGGCATTTCAAAATGTACAACCACCCTCACATTGGGCTTGTCTATTCCCATTCCAAAAGCATTGGTGCAAACCATAATCCTGGTTTTATCTTTAACCCAATCTTCCTGTTTTTTGCTGCGCACTTCATGCGGTAATCCTGCATGATAATAATCGGCACTGATTCTGTTTTTACTCAAAAAATAAGCAAGCTCCTGTGTCTTTCTGCGATTGCGCACATATACCAGTCCGCAGCCGTTTACCTTCGACAGAATATGCAACATGCGCTGGTTTTTATCTTCGTGATCATTCACTACATACGCAATATTTTTTCGGGTAAAACTTTTCACAAACACATTGGGCTTGGGAAAGCGGAGTTGTTGCTGGATATCGGTAACTACTTCGGGAGTAGCTGTTGCCGTTAGTGCCAATACGGGAACACCTTTGAGCAACTCCCTGATTTCGGCAATTTGTAAATACTCGGGCCTGAAATCATAACCCCACTGAGAAATACAATGTGCCTCATCAATGGCCAGCAAACCTACATTCATTTGTTTGATGCGTTCGCGGACCAAATCACTTTTTAACCGTTCGGGTGATAAATACAAAAACTTAACATCTCCATGAATACAATTATCGAGGCTGTAGTTAATTTCCTTGTAACTCATTCCTGAGTATATAGCCACTGCTTTGATATCACGTGCTTTGAGGTTTTCAACCTGATCCTTCATTAAAGCAATAAGCGGAGAAACCACAATGCATAAACCATCCTTAACCATTGCGGGAACCTGAAAACAAATGGATTTTCCGCCTCCGGTAGGCAATAATGCTAAAGTATCTTTACCGCTCAACACGGATTGGATAATATCTTCCTGCAACGGCCTGAAAGCATCATATCCCCAATATTGCTTAAGAGTTTCGTGTATGGACAAATTATTAAAATTTCTACTGGTTCAGTATTGTTTCGAATATCTAATTTATGTGTTGATTCCAATAACATGTACGATCAACTATAATCTATTATCTATGAACTTTTACTTTTCAATCACCCCGTCTTTAATTGTCAATTTACGATCGGCACGGTTGGCTAATTCTTCGTTGTGTGTTACAATCACAAATGTTTGTTTAAACTCATCTCTTAGTTTAAAAAACAAATCGTGTAGTTCCTGCGCATTTTTTGAATCCAGGTTTCCACTCGGCTCATCGGCAAGCAATACAGATGGGTTGTTGATCAATGCCCGGGCAACAGCCACACGTTGTTGTTCACCGCCACTGAGTTCACTCGGTTTGTGGTGTATCCGTTCGCTTAAGTTTAAATATGCCAATAAATCCTTTGCGCGTTTTTCGGCCTCGGCTTTTGCCGTTTTAGCAATCCATGCGGGTATGCAAACATTTTCGAGTGCCGTAAACTCGGGCAACAACTGGTGGAACTGAAACACAAAACCAATATGCTTATTCCTAAAAGCGGAAAGTGCTTTTTGCCGCAATTTGGTTACGTCCTGATTGGCAATCAAAATACTCCCGGAGTCAGGATTATCAAGTGTTCCTAAAATTTGGAGCAATGTGGTTTTACCTGCTCCGCTGGCTCCTACTATCGAAACAATTTCGGCAGTTTGCACATGCAGGTTAATGCCTTTTAATACATTTAGTCCGTTGTAACTTTTTACTATTTCTCTGGCTTCAATCATTGAAGTGCTTTGTTTTTAAAATCCTTAATCCGATAGAATGAACAGTCATAATACCTGTATAGCGTATCAAATGTAAACAGATTATTTACATCTACTTCGCGTCCGTACTTACAGGTTACTATTTTTTTTCCGGGCACAAGTACTGTATCTGTTGGTGCCACAAATCGCGCTATATTTCCCTCAAACGAATCTTTTTTGATGTAAAAGTGAATGGAAAAATTAAAATCAACCTCGGCTACGTATAGGGTATCTTTCTCCTTCATTTCGTTGCGAATGTAATGGAGTGTTTCCCTAAAATGTTGACGGGGTAAAGGTTTTGCATTTCGTTTGGCAATCATGTTAAAAGGGTAAACAAATAGCAGGGCAAAAAGCATTGCAACAACCCACTTATACTTAAACTGCTGTGCGCATAATGCAAAGGAACATCCAACAACACCAGCAATTAAAGGGTGAAGGGGCGCATCATACCAAAACAATTTGGTACTGGATATTCCTAGCGAAAACGTAACTCCGAGCAACGCACAGGCAAAAAACAATGCAACCAGTTTTAACCGGGATGCTGTTGAAAACAAGATGCAAATAAGCGAAACAGGTAACACGTAAATCCATCCAACCAAACGTTGATCGTTAAACATGGCCTGAAAAAAATAGAGTGGTGAACGGGGTTCGGGGTTTAAAAACTCCTGCCTTTCTACCCTTCCCAAAAACTCATAATGCAATACTGTTTTGATATAACCGGGGGTTAAATAATCCCTTAGTACATAATAACCTGGAACAATAATGATAAATACACACAACCCGATGTAAAAATACCTGCTGGTGAGCACGGCCTTAACCTGACGGGTACAAAGCGCCCATAATCCCAATGCGGTAACAGCCGTGAGTCCGGCAATCCCTTTTGTGAAACACGCTAAACTTACCCCCAGGCAGGTGAGCAATAACCATCTGTTTTTTTCTTTATCATTGCCGG
>CALRRW020000004.1:0-13694 GCA_943370695.1 Comamonas sp. lk
AAGTGGAATAACACCAATATCCATTACGTTCCTGCTTTCAGGATCAAAACTTCTGATGCCACGTTCACAAAGGATTACCTCTTCATTTCCGCCACTTAAAATATATTCGGCTGCCAATAGCCATTCCGTAACTTTAGCATGCATTCCTCGTTTGAGTAAAACGGGTTTGTTTATTTTTCCCAGCTCATTCAGCATGTAAAAATTTTGCATATTGCGGCTGCCTACCTGCAATATATCAGTGTACTCCATCACTTCATCCAGGAGGCTCAAGTCCATTATTTCGGTTACCACCCTCAAGTCATATTGTTTGGCTGCTTTGTGTAGGTATTCGAGCCCTTTTTTGCCTAAGCCCAAAAATGAATAGGGCGAAGTGCGCGGTTTATAAGCACCACCACGGATAAATTTTACACCAAGTGAATGTAAAAATTCGGCTGTTTGGTATATATGGTCTTCGCTTTCTACGCTGCAAGGGCCTGCGATAAATGTAAATGAATTGTTGCTAATCGTAACGCCTTTTACATCAAAAGATGTTGCCGATTTCCAGTTTTTGTGTGCCAGTTGGTAAGGCGTATCAATCTCAATGGTATCAGTAACCCCAGCAATCGATTTTATTACGTTTGAAGCAGTTAATTTGGGTGCAACTACAATCTGATGCGCGGGTATAAAACGAAAATGAGGAGACTCTTTTCTTAGATAGGTGAACAATTCGCTCAATTCACTTTCCCTGGAAGTATTAACCTTAATAATCATTTCTTACTTAATAACAGTGTAGCTTAACTTTAGTTTGATTTTTCCCGGCCGTGTATCCAATTTAGCTCTTCCTACCGGTAAAGCATAGTTTTCGGGCACAAATAAACACAAACCATAATTGTAGTTGAGGTTATGTTCTTTGTATTCACGAAGCAAGTATTGAACATGGCGCATAATATTAAAAGTGTACTGATTGCTGGTATTCAACTTACCGCCATAATAACTACTGTATCCGTTTACGATATTAAAATCTTTTATTTCATCCTCGCTCGTTCTTCCCAGCGAGTCCGTATTAAAGAGGTAGAGTCGGGTAGGAGCGGTATACGTCCCCGTATTACCCCCATCTATAATCGGAATAATAAACTCAGCTCCGTTAATAGCGATATTTTGATTTTTAATCATATCAAAAAGATACGGAATCAGAATCCTGGTTTTAAGCGCTCCCATTGATTGCACGTAGGTTACATCATGCTGCGTTCCGTTTAAGCTGGGCTCAACGGGAATGGTAATGCTGCGCTCCTGCGTAAAGGTGTTTGCTTTAACATTCTTCGAATCATAAATAGGGAACTCCACTTTTTGGGTACTGTCGTAGTATACAACTACCGAAGTAATAAGGTTTGTATTGAAAATATCATTCCTTAAGTCAACATTAATAATGGTTCCCTGATCTGGAGTTAAAGGGCTTGTTTCAGGTGCAATGACTAATCCTTTGAAGTAAGCATTAAAATTATCCCTTGATGCAAAAGTGCTGGCTGGAGCGGTTTTAAATTTTTGAACATAAGCCGGATCATCCAGTTTGATGCGCAAATGCGGCGCAAGGCTAACCTGTGCTCCAGCATAAGTATACCTCACACTATCCGTAAGGTTGTTAAAATTACCGGTCCAGGTACCAATTGGCAACTGGTTATAACTGTATTTTCTGTTCGAAAAGTATTTTTCCGTTTCGCTCAAAGCTTCGGTAAGCTCATACACTTTTATGGTTTGCGAGGTGCTCTTATTCCCGTAATAAGAGGTTCCGCTTAAGTATTTTACCTGAAGTACAATTGAATCGATACTCGCAATATTTTGATTGTCCCATGCCACCAAGGATTCATTAGGTCGGGCGTATTGCGTAACAATAGAGGCTTTGGATTTTCCAAAGTCTGGGTCATACAAATCACCGAGTACAAAATAAGTTGAGTTTTGTGTTGCAAAGGAGTCGCCCAACGAAGTGTAAGAAACAAGTGTAAGAGAATCTACAGATTGAACATCAAAACCAACAATGGAGCCTACAAAATCATCTCCCACCGTGTTTTCGTTTTTGCGGCACGATGAGCATACGAGGAGGAAACAAAAAAATAGAAAAACGAAACAGTTAGTTCTGCCTTTCAAGCAAACTGTCATATAGCTTAATATAATCTTCAACGTATCCTTCACTGTTTGTATGGTCCATCATAATTTTACCTTTTTGTTTTTTCATAAAGGTAGTAACCTCCGGGGCTATTTCATCGCTGCATTTTACCACTGCATCAGCATGGGTAATACCGCTCATGTATAAGCCGGAGCAAGAAGAGTCGCTTAATCCCGATGTTTGTTTATTGTCAATGGTATTTAAACTTGCTTTGCGGGCAAATTCTTTTCCTAAACTCGACTCAAACTGGTTTTCGAATACCGAATACACCACTTTAGCATTTTTAAACACAGGTTCCGATTTGTATATCGTTTTCATGTACAACGGAATCAAACTGGTCATCCAACCATGACAATGGATAATATCCGGTTGCCATCCTAGTTTTTTTACGGTTTCTAACGCGCCTTTACAAAAGAAAATTGTGCGCTCGTCATTATCACCATAAAATTTATTGTTTTCGTCTGTGTATACAAACTTGCGGTGAAAATAATCTTCGTTATCCAAAAAGTAAACCTGCATTTTAGCTTCCTGCAATGAGGCCACCTTAATGGTTAACGGATTATCATTATCATCAATGGTAATATTAATTCCGGAAAGCCTCACAACTTCATGCAGTCTGTTTCGTCTTTCATTGATGCAACCAAAGCGAGGCATTAATACCCTGATTTCGTTGTCTTTTTCCTGGATGGCTTGTGGAAGTCGTCTGGCTAATTCTCCTACACTACTAACTTGAAGGAATGGGGTCATTTCCGAAGAAATGAACAATATTTTCTTTTTGGACATATACTTTGTGCTAAAAAAAAGTATACAAAATTACGCCTTTTGCAAAGAAATTCAGTAATATTCGCCCCATTTCTTTTATGTATAAATGCTAACTGCTTAATAATTAGAATACTAGTTTGTTTTTATTTACTCAAATAGCTCCTTTGCGGGCATTTATAGCTGCTCAGAAGCTGTTGGGCAAGTCAATTGGCTTTGTTCCCACCATGGGTGCTTTGCATCCCGGACATCTTTCGCTTGTTCAACAGTCGAAGGCTGTAAATGATGTAACCGTATGCAGCATATTTGTCAACCCCACGCAATTTAACAACAAGGAAGACCTTATAAAGTATCCCCGCACGATAGAGGATGATGTTCAAAAACTGGTTCAGGGAGGATGCGATGTATTGTTTCACCCAAATGCAGCGGAAATGTATCCTAATGGCCAGTCAATTGTGGCCTATCACTGGGGAAATATCACCCATAGTTTAGAAGGAGCAGCCCGTCCGGGACATTTTGACGGGGTAATTGCCATCGTGAAACGATTGTTTGAAATTGTAGAACCCAATATGGCTTTTTTCGGACGCAAGGACTACCAGCAATGTGCCGTTGTAAAAGAATTGGTCCGTTTTTTTAATTTCCCCATTGATATTGTACTTGGAGATACCCTGCGGGAATCGGATGGATTAGCAATGAGTTCGAGGAACCTGAGATTGTCGGAAGCGGAGCGTAAACAGGCCTTACTGGTATCACAGACCTTGTTTTTTATCCGCGATCATGTCCGAAAGCAGAACGTTTCAGAGGTGTTATCGGGTGCAAAAGAAGTACTCACTAAAGGATCTTTGCTTAAACTGGAATACATGGAAATTGTGGATGCCGAAACACTGGATGTGGTAACTGAGTATACACCCGGCAAAAAATATGTAGTATTAATTGCATTATGGTGTGGAAATGTGCGGTTAATTGATAATATCCTATTAGGAGAATAAAGATTGATTGTGTTTACTTTGAATACATGCGTAAGCAAGAAGAATTTATAGCAACAACCGAATCACAGAGTTTTGATAAAGAAACCAGGCATAAGGTTCAGTTTGCTGTGAGGCAGTATGAAAATGCTGTTGTTCACGGCAAGGAACAATATGCGAATTTGGAACTTGCAAAAGAGCGTGCTGCTTACGTACGATGGAAAGTAATTGATAATCTGGATAAATATTTAATTGAGTTCGAATCGAGCGTTATCCGCAAAGGAGGCAAGGTTATATGGGCAAGTGATGCTGAAACCGCATTGCATGAAATAGACCAGATTATGCTTAAGCGCAATGTTTCGCAAATTGTTAAAAGCAAAACAACAATTGCTGAGGAGATTGGTTTGAATGCACATCTTCGCAAAAAGAATATTACTGTTTATGAAACTGATTTAGGAGAGTTCATTGTTGATAAAGCTGGCGAACCACCTTATCACTCGGTAACCCCCGCCATGCATAAAAGCAGGCAGGATGTGGCACAGCTACTCAATGATACCATCAGTTCATCCCTTGATGCAAGCGCCCAGGAATTAAGTGATGATGTGCGCAATGAACTGCGCGGTAAATTTATAAAAGCCGATGTTGGCATTACGGGAGCCAATTTTCTGATTGCCGATAGCGGCATGGTTTCCATTACCGAAAATGAAGGCAATGCCCGATTGAGTACTACTTTTGTGAAAACCCATATCGTGCTGGCCGGAATCGAAAAAATTATTCCAACCATTAATGAACTTGACGTACTGCTTCCTTTGTTGGCAACCCATGGAACAGGGCAGCAGCTCACGGCCTATAATACATTATTAGGACCACGCCAGCCGGAAGATGTGGACGGGCCTGCAGAGTTTATTGTGATATTGATTGATAACGGCCGCAGTAATTTATTGGCCCAGGCAGAGCAGCGTCAGGCATTAACCTGTATTAAATGTGGTGCATGCAGCAATGTGTGTCCCGTTTTTCAAACCATTGGAGGGCCGGCATACGGCACAGCTTATTCAGGGCCAATCGGATCAGTTATTACTCCGCACATAAAGGGAATGGACGAATACAAACATTTAAGCCAGGCTTCTTCTTTGTGCGGAAAATGTACAGACGTATGTCCGGTGAAAATTGATTTGCACAATCATTTATTACGCAACAGGCGCGATGCGGTGAACGCAGGTTTGCTCAAAAATAGCGAGAAACTGATGTGGTTTAGCTGGAAAAAAATTGTACTGGCTCGTAAAAACATGAACAAAGGAACCTCCATCAAACAGTTTATGCTCAATTCGTTTTTTAAAACAGCATGGGGCGAACGCAGGGAGTTTCCAAAAGTGGCCGACAAGTCGTTTAACCAATTGTGGAGAGAACGCTTCGGACAGTAGCAACCCAATTGAGGTTAATCAGGTTTCTTATTTAACGGTAGTTGTAACTATATCTCTCATCTGTTTTTTTGGTATCAGGCTTATTACTTTTTTGGTAATAGGTTCTCCAGTCTTTGAACGGATTAAATTGCAATGCAACGTAAAATACATGAGCATTAAAATCTGAGAACGGTTTTACGCGCACGCCTGCAGCATTTACTTCAGAATAGTTAGGGTTAAAAAAGTTATCCAGGTAATATTTAAATTTAAGATTAAGGCCACCTTTAAAGTTAATACCGGCAAATACAGATTGTGTGTACCAGTTTACCCTATCCGTAAAATATACCTGAATTTTATCTTTTTTGTCCCCGTTTACAAAAGTTTTTTCCTTGTAATGGAAAGGCATTTCAAATTCATAACCACCATAAATAAATCCGCCATCCATATTTCCGATTTTAATACCGATGGGAATACCAATATTATAGGTGCGGTATTTTTTTAAAGTATCACTATTGGGTACATCATACACAAAACCAACGTTTCGGATGGCAAATCCGTAGAACATTCCCACATGTTGGGTGAAATCATGATTGCTGAAAACCTGCCAGTTGAATACAGGTGACCAACGTAGTTTGCTATCAATGGCATTGCCACTTTGTTTGATATTGGCAAATGAAAAAATCATTTCGCCCGATGATGATGCATAATGTTTGATTTGGCCAAAAGAGAAAAGGGTAGTGCCTATGAGAAATGTAAGCAGGGATAATTTGCGCATGAGTTGGTTTTTTATAATGCAATATTACATGATTTAAACAAAAATTCACATGGAGTAACGATTCAAAAAAAATGCCGGCTCCAAAGCCGGCATTCATATATGTTAATGATGAAGAGACTTATCAAGTCTCCATCTGTTTAATCAGGAACTAGTAGCTTCTGCGTCTTCTGTCACCTCCGCCACCTTCAGTGCGTCTTCTTTCGCCACCACCATAAGATGATGATGATGATGATCTTGAAGAACTACCTCTGCTATCGCCACCTTCGCTGCGTCTTCTTTCGCCACCACCGTATGATCTTCCACCTCTGTCTCCACCACGGTCTCCACCTCTGTAACCACCACGATCGCCACCTCTGCTATCACCACCGCGGCCTCCGCCATATGATGAACTGCGTGTGCGGCCTGTATCGTTTGCATTACCCGAAATTTCTACCCTAACCTGGCGGCCAGCGTATTCACTTCCATGTAATGTTTTCATTACGTTTTCCACGTTTGCTTCGTCAACATTTACAAATGAATAAACACCTTTAACATCCACACGGTGAATATCGGCATGTTGTATTCCTGTAACAGTTGAAACGAAATCTTTCAGTGAACCGATGTTTAAACCATCTTTTTGTCCGATGCTCACAAATAAACGTGTTCCCTGATTTGATCCATAAGCACGTTCTCTTGGTTCTCTGTCGCCACCACGTGAATCTCTGCTGTCTCTTGCACCATCTCTGCTGCCTGCAGCACGATCCTGTACGTTCAAATCAGGAGCATTTAAGTATTCATCCGAGAATCTGCGCAACTCAAGCGAAAGCATTTTCTTTACTAACTCTTCTTTGCTTAATTCCATTAATGGTTCCAATCCGTCCAAAACAGTTTTGTCGAAGATTGTTTCTTCAATTTCGCAATTTTTGATGGTGTCTGTAAATGCAATTAATTTTTTATCACGCACTTCGGTAGCCGAAGGGATCAAAATTTTATTGAATTTGGTTCCGCTTATTTTTTCAATTTCACGTAAACGGTATTGCTCGCGCATGTTTAGCAATGTAAACGAAATACCAGTTTTACCTGCACGGGCTGTACGTCCGCTACGGTGTGTGTAGTTTTCAATATCATCCGGTAAATGATAATGCACTACGTGGGTAATTCCTGTTACGTCAATACCACGTGCTGCCACATCGGTTGCCAATAAAATTTTAATGGCATGGTGACGGAAACGGCTCATTACTTTTTCACGTTGTCCCTGGCTCAAATCACCATGTAAACAATCGGCATTGTAACCATCACGAATCAATTTATCACTGATGTCCTGAGTTTCGTTTTTGGTTTGGCAAAACACAATACCATAAAAATGGTCGCTGGTATAGTCTAATACGCGTTTTAATGCTGCAACTTTATCTTTTGCATGCACTACTGCGTACTCATGTGTAATGTTCTCGTTAGTAGTATTTTTGCGACCAACGGTAATTTCTACCGGGTCTTTCAAATACACATCTGCAATTTGTTTTACCTGTTTAGGCATCGTAGCGCTAAATAAGGCAACACGTTTTTCGGCTGGTGTTACAGATAATATTTGTTCAATATCGTCTCTGAAACCCATGTTAAGCATTTCATCCGCTTCATCCAATACCACGTATTCGATGTCTTGGATTTTAACTGCTTTGCGATCCATTAAATCCATCAAACGTCCGGGAGTAGCCACAATGATTTGTGCTCCGCGTCTCAATTGATCAATTTGTTGGGTAATACTAGAACCTCCGTAAACTGCGGCAATATTCACACCTTTAATGAATTTGCTGTAGTTTCCAAGGTCTTTGGAAATCTGGAGGCAAAGCTCACGTGTTGGACAAATAATAAGGGCTTGCGTTGTTTTGCTGTTGAAGTCAATCTTTTGCAATAAGGGCAAGCCAAAAGCTGCTGTTTTACCGGTCCCGGTTTGTGCTAGAGCCAAAATGTCTCTTTCGGTTTCTAAAAATACAGGAATGGACTGTTCCTGAACTGGAGTAGGATTTGTAAAGCCTAGCTCGGTGATGGCGTTTAGAACGGACGTGTCTAAACCCAGTTCGTTAAATGTTATCAAAGTACTGTTTTATAAAAATGAGCGCCAAAGATATGGGTAATACTTGGTTATAACTAATTAGCTGCGAATTATCACCTTTCTCCCGATAGCTATCGGAATCGCTCAATCACAATTTGGGGTTGGGTATTAAATAAAAAAGGCGAGCCGTTGGGCCCGCCTTTTTAAAGGTATAGGAATTAAATCCTGATTAGTTTTTAACAAGTTTGATGGTTTGTGTTTCACCTGCAACAGTAACACTGATAAAGTATACGCCAGCATTGATAGTTGCCATATTGTTTACCGGTATTACGTTCATACCTGCAGTGATAGGTGCTGTAATGTTGGCAACCTTACGACCTTGCATATCCACCATTACGATGGTTGCTTCGCCTGTTTTAGCAGCAGTAAATGATACGCTATAATCAGTTGTAAATGGATTCGGATAGGCCGAAACAACATTTACATTTTCTGTATTAACGCTTACTTTTACGATTTGCGAGTAGGTTGATTTACCGTTAAAGTCAACTTGTTTTAAGCGGTAGTAAAGGATATTACTGTTATTAAATGCATTTGCATCTGTTAATGAATAGTTCATTTTCACATTGCTGTTACCTGCTCCTTTTACAAATGCTACACTTACAAATGATTTTCCATCAACTGAACGTTCTACTTCAAAACCTTTATTGTTGATTTCTGCAGCAGTTGTCCAGGTAAGATTAGCATCTTTCGCTTTCGCTAGAGCTGTAAATGAAGTGAGGTTAACCGGTAATGGATTCGAAGATGTTCCTGCGATACCAAATTGGCCGTATGCTGTTAATCCTGCTCTGTTTAACACAAGAGCCGATGCAGTTCCTGTTGTAACAGTAGCTGTTCCAACAGCAGTCCATGAGCCAAACGAATTGGTTCTGTATACAATTGCTGTTTGATCAACAACAAATACACCGGAAATTAAGTCAGCGTTGAATATTCCATCAAATGTTCCGCCAACTAATCCATCACCATTGGTGATATTCCAAAGACCTGCCGGTGAAATATTAACAAGTGATAACGATAAACTGGCATCAGCAGTTGGTAATCCACCTGCACCTGGAGCTCCTGCTGCAAATCTTACAGTAACTGAACCAGATGTTGTAGGTGGGGTAGTGTAGGTGATGTTAACACCTCTGTTATTATTACTTACATAAACAGGGAAGTTGTATGAAGTAGTGGCTGCATTAACCCAACGTTTAATTGTTCCGGTTACTTTACCTGTTCCTACAATTACGCCAATGTTCACTGTATCTGTTCCGGTTACCAATGTAATGTTACCTGTATTAATTGAACTACCAGCTTCTATTTCTAATGTATCACTGGTAACAAAGTTAGCCGAACCAACCATTGTTACTGCCGTTGAATTAGATACATGAAGTGATTTTACTGATTGAACAGGAACAGACGTCATGGTAGTGCTGCCACCGCCATTTACCAACAATATATCATTACCCAATGGTTGGGTTCTTGAAGGTGTCCAGTTTGATGCGGTTGTAAATGCACCTGAACCTACTACGTTCCAAGTATATGTAGTTGGAGGAGGAGCCACAACAATGTTTAACGTGTAATCTTCTGTTTCACCATAGTAGTTTCCTGTACCTGTAGCACATGCTGCAGCTAATGTTGGAACCGTACTGTAGAATAATACTGCACGCATACGTGTTTCACCAAGTAGCGCACCACCTGGTATGGTAAAGTTACCATTAAAGGTAGAAGTTGTTGTTGTAGTTGAAGGAGAAGTATACACTTGCTCTCCTGCATCCCACAATCCATTTTGATTGTAATCAACAAAGATTGTCAAGTAGCAACTTGCCCAGCCGGCTATCGAACTAACAGCACAGATACTAAAATCAATTTGTGCTCCTTGCGAAATGTTAGGTGCTGTAAGTGAGGTATAGTTTGAGTAACCTAATGATGAAGCCAAACTATTAGTTTGTATTGGCGCACAACCTGCACTCGAATTGGTTAAGAGTGGCGTTCCATTTTGAGATAATGTAACACTTCCAATATCCTCATAATTTAAGTAGAATGTATTAGGGATACAGAAAGCATTTCTGATTTGACGTGCACCCACAGGAGCTGTTTCTGTTGGAATTACCGGAGCACCTCCAATTGTTACAGATGTTAACTCAGCATCCACATAGTTATTGGTTGTTGCACCTGAAGCAATATCATAGGTAATCCAGAAATGGTTGGTTCCGTTCAACAGGGGTTGAGTACCGGTAACCGTTTGGGTTGCTGCCGGAGCAGTTACTGTTGCACCGTATTGAGTAGCTGTTCCAAATGTGCTGCTTGCACCGGTATACCAAACTCTCAGGTTTGTGATGTCCGATAATGAAGTTGTACCATTGGTATTGATATCCATTGCCGTTACGTTGATTGGAGAACCAATTGCCGAAGTAATCACTTCATAATGTAAGATATTGTTATTGGTTGAACCAATTTCAACTTTAGAAGTGTTGGCTTGTGTAGTGGTAGAGCTTGTGTAAGTCATTGGCGCGTCAACCAATCGTCCTCCCGCAGGTGAAGTTATGCTTGGCGTTCTGAATGCATTTACTGCACCAATGCTGTCAATTTGTGCATCAATGGTATTACCCAAAGTAGCTCCCGAAGCAATATCAAAAGCTAACCAGTAGTAGTTTATTTCACCGGTTCCTGTGAATAATGTATCTGATAAGCCAGAGAATACAAAGGCTCCACTAGGAGATGACACTGTTGATCCAACTTGTTTTGTTGTATTATATACTGGAGAAGTTCCGGTTGAATACAATTTAGCAGAAAGGATATCAGCGGTAGCTGTTGTACCTGTAGTGTTAAAGTAGAAATCAGAAACAGTACCTACACCACAACCTGTACCCACAACCTGCACACCAATAATTTGCGCATCAACTGTACTTGGAGCAACAACTCCTGAATTCTGAGTTGAAGTACTTGACAAATATGCTACAGGATTATCGGAAATGGTAATGATATAGTCTTCTGTTTCACCGTAGTTATATGCCAAGCATGGAGTAATGGCAGCACCGGTGTTGCTTTCAGCAACAATAATGCGCATTACGGTTTCGCCTAATAAGGCATTACACGGTACAATAAAAGAACCAACTATTGCACGAGGGCTGTATATAACAGCACCCGGATCAAAAGCTACTTTCTCACCAGCATCGGTAAAATCACCATCCTGATTGTAGTCAATAAAAATGGCAGACCCATTTTGGTAGTATGTTGCACCATCACATTCGTCTTCTTGAATATTGAATGGAATAGTTGTTCCTCTTGCGATGGTTGTTAACGAAGGCAATGTGGTAAAGTTTGAATAACGGTTTAAAATAGAGCCGGGTCCAGGAGCAACTGTACTACAGTTATATCCTGCTGTTGAGCCGTTCACCGTTACGCTAAAGATTTCTTCATCACCTGTATAGAGAGGTATTGATGCACAATAAGGTGCTCTGATTTGGCGCACCCCTATCGGAGCAGTTACGGTTGGTGTTTGTGGAATACCGGCAATCGTTGCAGAGGTAATCTCTCCATCTATATTGTGGCCGATAGTTGCTCCACTAATTACATTGTAAGTAACCCAAAAGTAATTGGTTCCGTTCAATAATGATAATGTACCGGTTACGGTGTTTGTTGCCGCTGGAGTTGCAATGGTACTACCAAATTGTGTTGCAGTAGCAAAAGTACTAATTGTTCCGGTATACCATACCTTAAGGTTGGTAATGTCTGGTAAAGAATCCGTTCCGTTTGTACTTATATCCAATGATGTAAGATCAATTGGAGAACCGATAGCAGAAGTAACTATTTCTAACCCAACAATTCTGTTGTGAGTTGATCCTGTTTCAACTTTTGACAAAAGAGATTGAGTAGCAGTAGTGCTAATCAAAGTCATTGGTGCAATAATTTCACGGGTGCCAGAAGGGTCATTGTTGTTAGGGATAATGTATACACCCACAGCATTAATACTATCAACACGCGCATCAACAACATTGTTAACGGTTGCTGAAGGAGCAATGTCGTAAGTCAACCAGTAGTTATTGGTGTCATTGGTTCCGGTTAGCAACGTATCAGTCAATCCGTTGAAGCTAAATGAACCATTTGGCGATGATACAGTTGAACCAACTTGTTTGCTGGTATTGAATGTTGATGAATTACCTGTTGAATATAATTTTGCACTAGCGATATCAGTAACTGCATTGGTTGAACCTGAAGTGTTAAAGTACATTTCGGTCATCAATCCAACACCACAACCACCTGCTTTTAATGGAATTCTCAGTATTTGAGCATTAACGCTGGCAGGTGCTATGATTGAAGTACTTTGACTTACGCTACTTGTTTTGTTAACTACAGGATTGGCTCCGATGTTTACAAGGTAGTCTTCCGTTTCTCCATATGTATATGTTCCGCAAGCATTTGCTTGAGTTAACGCCACAGTTGTGAAACCTCCCCATAATGCCACACGCATTCTGGTTTCTCCCAAAGATGCTGTACATGGAGGAGTGAAGGTTGCTACAAATGGTCCGGCAGTTGCAAGGATATTTGTGACAGAGTTCCACACCATCTCACCTGCGTCCAAGAAGTCGCCATCCTGGTTGTAGTCAATGTAGATTGCTGCTTGGTTGTTGTAGGTAAATGCCCCATTTACAATCATTCCGATTTGTGCAGTAACGGCCTGATTCACTGAAAGGTTTGCAGGAGATACTGTTTGCGTAAAATTGGTATAACCATTGGTTGCTGTTGCATTTGATAATACAGGCGTTCCTGTACCATTGTTTAAAACAGTAACGGCATTGGTAACCAAGGTAACATTCCCGATATCCTCATAAGAGGCAGGAGTTGTTGCATTTGAGGCACAATAAGCGGCACGCACTTTTCTTGCGCCAACCGGAGCTGTGGTAGATGGTGTTTGGCTAACACCGGCTACTATAGCAGAAGTTATTTCAGCATCAACATAATGTGCAATTGCTGCTCCACTGTTAATCGAATAAGTAACCCAGATATAATTGGTACCATTCATCAATGGTAAGGTTCCGGTAATGGTATTGCTTGCAGCAGGACTGGCAACAGTTGTTCCAAATTGAACGGTTGTTGCAAAAGTGCTGCTATTTCCGGTATACCATACCTTGATATTGCTTATATCAGCCAATGAATCAGTTCCATTTGTGCTTACTTCAAGTGAAGTTAAGTCAACAGATGAACCTGTTGGAGAAGTAACAATTTCGTAACCAACAATGCGGTTATCGGCAGATCCCCTTTCGATTGTTGAAACATACGATTGGGTAGTTGTTGAACTTGCGTACACCATTGGTTGCAATACCGAACGATTACCCCCAGGATTGCCAGTTGTTGGTATATAGTAATTACCCAATACTGCAACGCTGTCCAATTGGGCATCAATTGTATTTGCAACTATTGCCGCTCCCGAAATGTCGAAAGCTAACCAATAATTATTGGTGTCATTGGTTCCGTTTAGTAGCGTATCTGTTAAACCCGTAAAAGAGAAAGAGCCAGAAGGAGACGATACTGTTGCGAGTAAATTCGTATTGGTAAACAAGTTGCTGTTTCCTGTTTTATACAGTTT
>CALRRW020000005.1:0-12875 GCA_943370695.1 Comamonas sp. lk
AGCATTCGAATTTCAAAGATTATTTATGCAATACCAACAATGGTATTTTGGTGTGATAAGCCATTTGTTTACTTAAGCTGCGGTGAAACAAGCGGTCAAAAAAGCTACGGTTGTGTTTGGCCAATACCAGCATATCGGTTGGGTTATGGTCGATATGATGGTTAATTGCTTCAGCCACATCAGCCTTATCTGATTGTACTAGGCTTATTTTTTCGCGTTTAATCTGCGCTTTGTTTTTTACAAAGAAATTATTGGCCGAATCAAAAAAGCGATCATAATCCGTTTTCACATGAATAACAGAAATATGAGCATCATACAAATCGGCAAAATACATCAGGCGCGAAAGCGCAGGAAACTCCGGCTCGGTGTAATCGCTTGCATATAAAATATGTTTGATTTCGGTGTAGTGTGCCGATGGAGGAATAACCAAAACAGGAATCTCACTGCGCGCAACTGTTGTTGCAGCATTGCTTCCCACAAGTAATTCCTGAAATCCGCTTGCTCCGGTGGTTCCCATTACAATGAGATCAATTTGATTTGCCTTGGCATACTTTTCAACTTCATCATTTACAAAGCCCGTTTCATCATGAATATGATACGTAACTCCCGATGGCGCTAATAAAGATGTTTTGGCTTTTTCCAGACCACTTTTAGCTATGGCATCAATCTCCTCAATTAATGTACTATAGGTGTCCATCGGAAAAGCAGCATCAACTGCCGGGAAATTCTTGATATGCAGTAAATGAACTGTTGCTTCTGTTTGCTTGGCTAAGCTAATCGCGTATGTTAATGCGTTATTAGCAACTTCCGAAAAATCTGTAGGAACAAGAATATGGGTTATCATAATTAGGGTTGGTTTAGGGTTTCAAAACTATTTTACGAATATTACGCTATCATTAAGTAACATAGCTCAAAGTTAAATACTTACACCGCACAACCTATGACAAAGCTCACCTCTTCACTCATTTAATCCTTCACTCATTTACTCATTCAACCCTTCACTCATTTACTCATTTCCCCTTCACTCCATCACTCATTTCCCCTATTCGCTCATTACTGCTTCATCGTGTCTTTTATTGGCAAGTTGCCCGCAGGCCGCATCAATATCTTTCCCACGGCTTCTGCGCAAGGTAGCAGTAAGTCCGTTGTCTTCCAGGTAACGCTGAAATCTGTATAATTTATTGCCCGAAGTATTCTGAAATTCTCCGCCTTCGATGCTGTTGTATTCAATCAAATTAACCTTTGAGGGAACATATTTGGAAAATGCCAATAACTCTTCAGCATCTTTAATCGTATCGTTAAAATCTTTAAACACGATATATTCAAATGTTACAATTCCTTTTGTCTTGCTGTGATAATAAGCTAACGCTTCTCCCAACACATCCAGCGTATTGCTTTCGTTGATGGGCATTATTTTGCTGCGTTTTTCATCATTGGCAGCATGAAGCGAAAGTGCCAAATTAAATTTCACCTCATCATCACCCAGCTTTCGAATCATCTTGGCGATGCCTGCCGTGCTCACCGTAATTCTGTCCGAAGCCATATTCAAACCGTCCTCCCCAGTAATTTTCGCAATAGCCGACATTACATTTCTATAATTCAGCAATGGCTCGCCCATTCCCATAAATACAATATTGGTAAGCGGGCGCTGGTAATACTGCTCCGCCTGGTTTTTAATCATTACCACCTCATCGTATATTTCATCAGCATTTAAGTTTCGTGCCAAATCCAATTTTCCTGTTGCACAAAACCTGCAGCTCAAACTGCATCCAACCTGAGATGACACACAAGCTGTCATCCTTTTTTCCGTAGGAATTAAAACCCCCTCAACGATTGGACCGTCAAATAATTTCAAACTGTTTTTAATTGTTCCATCACTGCTTATCTGCTTTTCGTCAATGGTTACAACATTAATCACAAAGTTGGCATTGAGCTTATCCCGCAACTCTTTGCTCAGGTTGCTCATTTGCTCAAAGGTTCGCGCACTCTTTTTCCATAGCCATTCGTATACCTGCTGGCCTCTGAAAGGTTTTTCGCCCATTTCGGCAAAAGCTTCTTTCAGTTCGGGTAGTGTAAGTGCTCTAATGTCTTTTTTCACAAATGCTTGTATTAATAAAGGCAAAGATAGGTCATTCATGCTCAGCAGCAAAAAATGCTTATTAAATGCCCATGTTTTTTATACTTTTGCACCTCTTAAAAATACGCCACCACAATGGAACTGAACGAACAGGAATTATTGCGCAGACAGAAATTACAAGAACTGGAAAGTTTGGGTATAAATGCTTACCCGGCCGAATTATTTGACATTAACACTTCAGCAAAGGATATTCATACACACTATGAAGCCGATAAAATTGAGTTTAAAAACATCTCAATTGCAGGCCGTATTATGAGTGTAAGGGATATGGGGAAGGCTGCCTTTTGTGTAATACAGGATGCTACAGGTAAAATTCAGTTATACATCAGACGCGATGATATTTGCAAAGGAGAAGACAAAACGTTGTACGATACCGTATTCAAAAAACTATTGGATATTGGCGATATTATTGGTGTAAAAGGATTTGTATTTACAACCAAAACAGGCGAAACTTCAATACATGTTGAAGAGCTCACATTGCTTGCAAAATC
Organism: Comamonas sp. lk; assembly: GCA_943370695.1. Classification (GTDB taxonomy): domain Bacteria; phylum Bacteroidota; class Bacteroidia; order UKL13-3; family UKL13-3; genus UKL13-3. The sequence goes on from CALRRW020000005.1 coordinate 2,629, forward strand.
ATTGAAGCCACTTCCTGTTGTAAAAGAAAAAGATGGCGAAACCTTTGATGCAGTAACAGATGCTGAATTCCGTTATCGCCAGCGGTATGTTGACTTAATCATCAATCCCTCGGTAAAAGAAACGTTTATCAAACGTACACAATTGGTGAATACCATACGTAATTTTTACAACGAAAAGGGATACCTCGAAGTTGATACTCCCGTATTGCAGGCCATTCCCGGAGGAGCCGCTGCACGTCCGTTTACTACACACCACAACACTTTAGATATTCCAATGTATTTGCGCATTGCTAATGAGCTTTACTTGAAACGACTGATTGTTGGTGGATTTGACGGAGTTTATGAATTTTCGCGCAACTTCAGAAATGAAGGAATGGACCGTACCCATAATCCTGAGTTTACGGTAATGGAACTTTATGTTGCCTACAAAGACTACAACTGGATGATGGATTTAACTGAAGAGTTAATTGAAAAAATTGCACTCGAACTCCATGGCACAACAGAAGTGAAGGTAGGCGATAAAATAATTGACTTTAAAACCCCGTTCAAAAGGGTTACCATGTTTGATTCCATCAAGGAGTTTACCGGAATTGATATCAGCAATATGGATGAAGCACAGCTTAGAGATACCTGCAAGCAACTTCATATTGATGTACCCGGAAATATTGGAAAAGGTAAATTGATTGATGAAATTTTTGGTGCAAAATGTGAAGGAAATTATATCCAGCCCACATTTATTACAGATTATCCCGTGGAAATGAGTCCCCTTACTAAAAAACACCGCTCTCAAGCCGGTTTGGTTGAGCGCTTCGAACTAATGGTAAACGGAAAAGAACTCGCAAATGCATATTCTGAATTAAATGACCCCATCGACCAACGTGCCCGTTTTGAGGAACAAGTGGCATTGATGGAGCGCGGTGATGATGAGGCTATGTTTATCGACCACGATTTTCTGCGTGCATTGGAATATGGTATGCCACCCACAGCAGGAATAGGCATAGGTATTGATCGCCTCGTAATGATTATGACCAATAACCCTTCCATTCAAGACGTATTGTTCTTCCCGCAAATGCGTCCTGAGGTGAGACAAGAAGCCCAAACCCAAAACGAAAATTAATCCTTAATAAAAAATGCCGGGCAAATACACCTGGCATTTTTTATGTTCTCCAAATAAAATTCATATTGTAATTTCAAAAGGAGTAACCTATAATTGGAAAAACAAATACACTCTCGCGTAAGCCTTACTCGAAATAGTCCGAAAATAAGAAACTCAACTCAATGAAAGATATTATAAAAGCCGTACTGATAGATGATGTAGAAAGCATGAGGATGGTGTTAAAAAAACTCCTTTCTAATTTCGAAAAAATTGAAATCGTTGGAGAGGCTTCCAACTTTGAGGATGCACAAATTCTGATTAACGAACAGCAGCCCGATTTACTTTTTTTAGATATTGATTTGAATGGTTTAACATCTATTGATTTGCTGAATAAAATTAACTATAAACCAATGGTTATTTTTATTACATCTCACGGTGATTTTGCAATTAAGGCTTTTGAGTTGGATGCTGTTGATTACTTGCTGAAACCAATCAGCATGGACAGGCTTACAAAATCAATCGAAAAACTTACTAATAAATGGGATGAAACCGAAAACTGGAATACCGATGAAGATCTTGCATTCGGAGCCGACAATGTAATCCTGCTGGGTTTTGACAATAAACTTGCGTTCGTTCGCATCAATGAAATAAACTACATCGAAGCTTATGGTAATTATACCAAGGTATACCTAACGGATGGACGATTGAGTGTAACATACAACTCAATTAAAAACTGGGATGTACGGTTGCCAAAGGAACTGTTTATTCAAATTCACCGCTCCACCATTATCAATTTACAAAACGTTGTCAAAATTGAAAAGTGGGCCAATGATACAGGCCGTCTATACCTTAAAGGAATTGACAAGCCATTCGAAGTTAGCCGCAATTATTTCTTTCAAATAAAGAAAAAATACAAAATGTAATTATTGAATATTGGCAAACCTGGCCAATATTCCCAAAGGTAATTTCAACCCGCTGGTTGCCGGCAAAAACACCTCTCCTGTTTCTAAATGACTGCAATATTTGCCAAAGTGACCGCGCACCAGATTTTCTGTTATTAACGCACTCATTCCAAGCGAATACATATTCAAAATCAAAAAGTTATTCTTAGGATCCATAATCTCTGAAATCTCCTTGAGTATTTCATTAATGTTTTCATCTAATTTCCATCGCTCCCCGTTTGCCCCAATTCCGTATGCCGGAGGGTCTAAAATAACCCCGTTGTATTTTTTCCCTCTTTTCGCCTCCCTTTTCACAAATTTTAACGCGTCCTCCACCACCCAGCGAATATCACTAAGGTTTGACGATTCCATGTTTTCCCGCGACCAGCTGATAACCTGTTTAATCGAATCAACATGGGTAACATCTGCACCCGCAGCTTTCGCTGCCAATGACGCACCACCTGTATAGGCAAATAAATTCAACACCTTTGGTGCCTCACTCAATCGCATCGCTTTGGTTTTTTCAAAAATAAAATCCCAATTAAGCGCTTGTTCCGGAAAAATACCCACATGCTTAAAGGATGTTAGGGATAAATTAAGCGTAATGTCCAGATTTTCATGCTTGTACTGAATACCCCATTTGTCAGGTACCGGTTTATGCTTACGCCATTCGCCACTATGGCTCCCTTTTTGAATAAACGAAACATGAGCAAGTCTTTGCCACTCTTTTTCTGGCAACAATTTATCCCACAAAGCCTGGGGCTCAGGCCTGCGCGTAATCAGTTTGTCAAAACGCTCAAGCTTCTCGCCATTTCCTGCGTCAATTAGTTCATATTGCTTCCAATTTAAAGGGGAAAACAACCTCATTGTGAATTCTTCTGGTAGGTTACTCATAATCAATAACTGCAAATGTATACTTTACAGTTAAACATTATTTGGAATATTGTTGTTGCAGTCGTATTTTCACACCGTAAACCCAAAGTTAGTTATGTCTAAAGCTATTATAAACACTATCATAATTGAAGATGACGCTGCATCAGTAGCGCTGTTAAGTGCATTTCTCAAAAGTTTTGAATTCATTAATGTTATTGGAAAAGCAACCAATATTAAAGACTCTGAAAAACTGGTACGTGAATTATCTGATGATATCGAATTAGTTATTTTAGATATTGACCTCGAAGGTGCAAACTCTCTTGATATTATTAAGTTTTTAAACCCCAAAACCAAAATCCTGTTTACAACGGCATTCTCAGAGTTTGCAGTAAAAGCTTTCGAATACAACACTGTTGATTATATTGTAAAGCCACTTAGTTTCGATAGGCTTAAAAAGGCATTGGGGCGCATCAATATTATTGAAAAATCAGAGGGCGAAATCGATAGTGAAGAATTGACAAAAAACAATCGCTTCAGTATTAGCAACATGGTATTAATGAATATCAACAACGAAATGAAGTTCATTAAGATTAATGATATCAATTATATCCAGGCCAAAGGAAACTATACCAATGTTTGCCTTCATGACGGAACCCAATTTGTAACCTACGGCTTAATAAAAATATGGGAAGACAAATTACCCCTTGACGACTTTTTCAGGGTGCACCGTTCAACCATCGTTAATTTACACAACGTATTAAAGATTGACAAAGGCACTTACGATACAGGCATTTTGCACCTAAAGGGTGTTGACGAGCCGTTTGAAGTAAGTCGAAATTACTTTTCGATTATCAAGAACAAGTTCAAATTAACATCTAGTCTTTAAGCTTAGATGGAGCAGTTCCACACGCATAAAAATATTGATATAGATTACGATTTAGTATCGTATATCTCTCATGAAACAAAAGGGCCATTTAATGGACTCATTGGGTTTAGCGATTTATTATGCTCCCATTACGATAAACTTTCAGATGAGAACAGGAAAGAATACCTAACGGTTGTTAATCAGCTTGCCTCCAAATCGTTTTTGCAACTCCAGGTTATTATATACTGGGTGAAGTTGATGAGCAATAATATTAAGCCCCATTTGGGAATATGCCTCACCACTGATTTACTCAAACAGGTGATGTTGTATACTCAAAATGATATTGATGCTAAAGGAATTGAGTTAACTGTAAATCATTCCATCCTTAATGTAAATACCGATTCGAATCAATTATCAGTTGTTTTAGCTAATATCCTCACCACTGCCATCCGCACCAGCAAGGAAGAATCTGAGATATCACTCGATTTAAGTGAAACCCCGGCAGGTAATTACGAAATTGCCATAAAATGGGCCTCCGACAAAGATACCATTGCACCCTATTTGGACTTTTCAGCTGACGAACCGAATCATTATAATGAATTAGCCTTTAAACCATGGCTTTCCAGCCGGCTTGTTCACCTTCTTAAGGGAGATATAAAATGGCAGTTTGAAAAGACCAACGCTAGTGTACTAATTACACTTACTCCTCCCCCAAAAGGATAGAAATAAAGTGCCCAATGGGGTAAAAAACAGTACGAATTACCAAGAAAAGCCTTTCTATTCCCGTAAGCCCCTAAAAATAACTCATTCTCAGGCTTTACGCTATTCAAACTCGATTATAATCTACTTAGTGCACGAAAGGGCCTTGTAGTGTAATAGTCCCTTCTACTCCAACTTGCTGTACATACTTTTGAGTGTTATTCAACCCTAAAAAAAACACTCGAATGAAATTAAATGCCCTAGTATTTATCAGCCTATTCATTCTACTCAATTCTTCTTATGCTTCAACAATTACGTCAAAATCAAGTGGCGGAAATTGGTCAAGTACATCCACCTGGAACGGGGGATCCGTTCCTGGAACTGGTGATGATGTTATTATTAATGGTAATGTTACCATCAATAATAACTACACTGTAAGAAAAGTAACCATTAATAGCGGCAAAACACTTGCCTATGCTACTGGAGGTTATACCCTTACATTAACCAACACATGGGGAACAACCCTTATCAATAATGGAACCTTCACAGCCGGAGACGGTATTACGAAATTTACCGGAAGTGGTGCTGAGGTATCCGGAACGGTCGTATTTAACAATATCGTCCTTGATGGTGGAACCCAAATGAATTTTGGATCCGGTTCTACTATTAATGGTACAATAGCCTTGTTTAATGCCGCTACTATTACTACGCACCCCACATACGGAGCAAATGCCACTTTAGAAATTAATGGTAGTTATTCACTGAGTGGTAATTATTACTTATGGCCAAATGCAACCAATTCAACAGTTCCTCCTAATATTATTCACAAAAGTGGCACACTTACATTAGGTCAAATGACGCTTTTTGTAAGAAAAACTTTTACGGTCAATAGTGGTGCAACTGTAGCTGGTTCAACAACCTGCTTTACACTTGCTTCTACATTTGAGAATTTCTACAATAATGGAACACTAACACTAGGTGGAATTTCGGTTTCAAATGGTGCGACATGGAATATGAATGCAAATTATTCAGTTAATAATTTCACCATCAAAAACGGTGGTATTGTGAATTTGAATAACTACCTATTAACTTGTACATACTCAAGCAACGGAGGACTGTGTGGAAGTAATGGAGATATTTTTAAAGTAGAAACCGGTGGTGTTTTTAATGCAGGAACAGGAACCGTAGTGCTTAATTCTACCGGTGGCGGTTTGGGAATTTCAGGAACCATTAACTTTAACAATTTAGTAGTTGGAGGCGGAAATACAGTAAGCGTTACCAATAGTAATACCGTGGTAACCGGTAACTTAACTGTAAACACGGGAAGCTCTATTAATAATGGAGGTACTGTACTAACAAACAATTTATCATTCGACTCTACTGCCTCTGTAACAAACGCAGGAGGAACAACAACTAACTTACCCACAGGAAACGGAGTTTCAGTAACTCCAACACCAACTACAATCTTAAGTGGAACTGGTGGAGGAAATGTTGCTGGTGCGGCCATCATGAATATTAATACAACATACACACTAAGCAGCAACTTAAATATTAATTCCGGAACACGTAAAATATTAACCATATCTCCGGGAGCAGAATTGATTCCGGGAGCATATACAATTACTGCAGATACATTATACTTAAATGGAACACTTACTGTAACAAATGCTGCAGGATTGAGTGGAGTATTAGCCGGTACAACTAAAATGGTCATCGGAACAGGAGCAACTATTGCATACAATAGCGCTTCCGCACAAATCATTACTCCTAGAACAGATTACTCTCACCTTAAATTAACCGGAGCTGGAACCAAAACATTTGCTGCTGGTAATTATGCTATTGATGGTGATTTTACGGTGAGCGAAGGTTCCGCAGATATTACGACAAACAATACTACTTTTACCTTTAATGGAAGTAATGCTCAAAACATCAAAGGACTCCCTTACTCAAATGTTACCTTTGGCGGTAGCGGGAACAAAACATTAAATGGCGACACCAAAGTAACAGGTGTAGTAACCCTTTCGGGAGCTGCAAACCTGGTATCTAACGGAGTTCTTTCACTGGTATCAACCGCATCAGGAACGGCCTCAATAGGCCCTATTACCGGAACAGCAACCATAACGGGTAATGTTAACTACGAGCGTTATGTTCCGGCCGGCAGATTATGGCGCTTTATTGGATGGCCTATTAATGGTAACACATTCGCTAACTCATGGCAACATCAAATATACATTACAGGAGCCGGTAGCGGAGGAGGTTCATTGGGAACCACAAATAGCAATGGATTTGATTATACTGCTTCAAACGAAGCCGGACTTTATTACTACAATGAGGCTGCAGCTGCAACGATAAATGCAAAATGGACAACAGTACCCAACACGGCTACAGCCATTGACCCAGCCAGAGGATACCGTGTATTTATTCGCGGTGCACGTACACAAGGTACTGTTTTGTTAAATGGATCATCTTATACTCCGCTTCCAGTAACCCTAAAAGGAACCGGTACAATCAACAAAGGCGATTATCCTGTTACATTAACCTGTTCAAACGGTTGCGGAACTGGTGATGGATGGCATTTATTGTCGAATCCATACCCTTCTGCTATTGATTGGAACAATACCAATTGGAAAGCTGCCCGCAGCAGCAATATTCAGGCAACAGTTTATGTGTACAATCCTTCACAAAACAAGTATGGAGCATGGAGCCCTACCGGTGGTGCAGTAAATGGCGGAACATCAAACATCGCTTCCGGACAATCATTTTATATTAAAACATCCGGAGCTACCACGCTTACGTTCAAAGAAGAATATAAAGTTTCGAATGCTACCGTTGGACTGTTTGGTAAAAGCAGTGGATTGGTAAACAATTTGAAAGTTCAGATTGGCGACAATACCAAAATCTATGACGAAACTGTAGTATACATGTATCCATCAGCTACCCTAGGTTTAGACCAGGATATTGACGCAACAAAACCTGATGTTGCCAATGCTACTATTTCATCTTATACAAGCAGCGATAACAGCAAGCTTATTTTTAATGCGATCCCTGAAATTAACAACGGAGATTCGGTTATCGTTCTATTGCATACTCCGCTTGCTAATTATACTTATACTTACAACCTTTCATTCTTAGGAATGGAAACCTTTAACAACCCAACAACACAGTTTTTGTTAATTGATAACTATACAGGTAATTCAACCATTATCAGCACACTTTCACCAATGTACAGCTTTAACACTACAGCTGGAATTGCCGCTAGTTATGCAGGTTCTCGCTTTAGTATTAAAATCACTACAGTTACAGGTTCATTACCTGTTAAACTAACTTCTTTCTCAGGGTCAAAATCAAACAAAACAGCATTGTTAAAATGGACAACAGCTTCTGAGATAAATAATGACCGATTTGAAGTACAAAGCAGTACCAACGGAATGGATTACAAAACCATTGGTACAGTATCTGGTGCGGGACACAGCAATAAAGTATTGCACTATGCATTTACTGACGAACAACCTGCTGCAGGAATTAATTACTACAGATTAAAACAGGTTGACAAAGACGGAGCATCAACAGTTTCGACAATTATCAGCCTTAATTTTGGTGAAGCGGTTAAAACAAGTATCAGCGCATGGCCGATTCCGGCAACTGATTATATCACACTGGAATTAAACAACGCAACTACAACAACTGCAACATTAGTGGTACGCGACATGATGGGCAAAGCAATGTTGACTCAAAATATCCTTGCCGATGAAACTAATTTCAACTATCCTGTTCCAGTAGAAAACTTTAAACCGGGAGTTTATATCATGGAAGTTACCCAAAACGATGGCCGTATTGAAACCATCAAATTTGTAAAAAACTAAGATAATCCGGTTTCCGACAACACAAAAGCCTTGCTCCTCTAAGTAGAAGCAAGGCTTTTTTATTCCATTTTGAAACCTTTAGAATCCTACTATTTTTGCACCACCATAATTTTAGAAACAACACATGAGAGTTATTCAGTTTAGAGAGGCCCTGCGCGAAGCCATGAATGAAGAAATGAGAAAAGATGAAAACATCTTTTTGATGGGCGAAGAAGTAGCAGAATATAATGGTGCTTACAAAGTAAGCCAGGGAATGCTGGATGAATTTGGTGAAAAAAGAATTATAGATACCCCCATTGCAGAATTGGGTTTTGCAGGAATAGCCGTTGGTGCTGCAATGAATGGATTGCGCCCGGTGGTCGAATTTATGACCTTTAACTTCTCATTGGTAGCCATTGATCAGGTTATCAATGCTGCTGCCAAAATGTATCAGATGAGTGGTGGCCAGTTTAATATTCCTATCGTATTTCGCGGACCTACAGGTTCTGCCGGACAATTAGGAGCACAACACTCGCAAGCTTTCGAAAACTGGTTTGCAAACTGCCCCGGATTAAAAGTTGTGGTACCATCAAACCCTGCAGATGCAAAAGGATTACTTAAATCTGCTATCCGGGATAACGACCCGGTTATTTTTATGGAAAGCGAGCAAATGTATGGCGATAAAGGAGAAGTTCCTGAAGAGGAATACCTTATTCCAATTGGCAAAGCAGCCGTAAAAAGAGAAGGAACAGATGTTACCATCGTTTCATTTGGAAAAATAATGAAAGTTGCATTGGCTACAGCCGAAGAACTTGCAAAAGACAATATATCATGTGAAGTGATTGACTTAATGACTGTTCGTCCTATCGATTATGATACAATTATTGAATCCGTAAAAAAGACAAACCGTTTAGTGATTGTGGAAGAAGCATGGCCACTGGCATCAATCTCAACTGAAATAACTTATATGGTGCAAAAACGTGCATTTGATTATTTAGATGCTCCTATCCAAAGAATCTGTACAGCAGATGTTCCATTGGGATATGCTCCTACTTTTGTCCAAGAGTTTTTACCAAATGTAGAGCGTGTTACAAAAGCCATCAAAAGCGTTTTGTATAAATAACCCACTCATTAAACCATAAAACAAAACAGCCCGATGATTAAAGAATCATCGGGCTTTTTTGTTTTTAGCTTATCACTATTTTCTTAAACAACGTTTTCGACTGGACTGTCATTTTTATAAAATAAACACCTAATGGAAGATTAGGCAGTTGAGCAATATTGCTACCGAATACCTTATCCATTACCAGCAGTCCGTTTTGGTTGTATACACTTACTTTCTCTATTACTCCTTCATCACTTTTAAGTGTTTGATTCAAAAAATTATAGACAATACCATTGGTTGTCAAATCATCAAAAGGCGGCTGAACAAATAACACTGTAGAATACGATTGCTTGCCATCAAAGTCCACCTGTTTGATGCGATAATAACAAGCAGTTTTCACACCGTAATCAGTGTACTCATAATGTGCGGATTTGTTGCTTGTTCCTTTACCCGCTATCTCTCCAACTGCAAACCAGCTTTTCGCATCCATACTTCTTTCAACAACAAACTTATCATTATTCGTTTCACTAGCCACTCCCCAGTTTATTTTGACATCTTGGTTAATACGACTGGCTTTTGCAGCCAACCATTTAACAGGTAAGCTAATTGTTGCCGAAAAAGTTTTAGCGTATATCGTGTCGCCCGAATTTGAGTTATCATTATTGGTTGAATTGATAACTACATAAAAAACAGCATCCCCATCATAAGACGCTGGAGTGTGCCATTGGAATGTCCATGTTTTAGTATGAAAAGGTGCCGCATTTCCTGTTCCAGTATGCTCAAGGTATTGGCGGATAGGCGAACTCACAATTTGTGTTTCGGATGA
>CALRRW020000006.1:0-12810 GCA_943370695.1 Comamonas sp. lk
TTTACCTGCAGGTGAACTGGCCCGTATCCAAAGAAGGAGCATTTGCACAAAAGAATGTGAGCTATCAGTCGTTTTGTGTCGACAGTGTTTTTTTACATGCAGAGTTGTCCAAAGTATTGCTGGCCTGTTATAAATTGTCTTTTATCCGGGCCGAGTTTACTTCTTATCAAACAATAGGAGATACAATGGTAGCAAACATTGACCTCGGAAATTCATACAAGTGGATTGGTATCCGCCCAGGTAACGCTCCCGAAGATATTTTAAGCGGAGCCGGTTTCCGAAATGCCCAGTTTAAACATAAACCGTTTAATCCCGACCAGTTTTCAAGAAGAGTGGAAAGACTGTTACAATATCTGGAAAACAACGGTTACCCTTTTGCCGAAGTTCGGTTGGATTCAGTGCAGGCCGATTCAATGTTTATATCTGCTTCGCTAAACCTAACCTTGAACAAGCTCATTGTTTTTGATACCCTCGATATTTTAGGAGATGCCAATATCAAAAAATGGTATTTGTATAAATACCTTGGCATAAAGCCCGGAAGCAATTACAATGAGTCGGCTATCCAGCAAATAAACAGCCGCCTCAGTCAGTTGCCGTTTTTAAAAACCACCAGTCCTGCCAAAGTGTATTTTTTCGGAAACAAAGCAATGCCGATTCTTTCTTTGGATGACAGGAAGTCGAGCAGCATTGACGGGGTTGTTGGATTTGCGCCCAATACCGTTCAAAATCCCGGAGCCAGCGAGAAGTTACTTATTACAGGAGAAGCAAATCTCAAATTGCAAAATTTGTTTGGCAGCGGAAAAAGCTTTGAATTGAACTACCGGAGTTTTTTGGGAAACTCCCAGGATTTAAAAATTAAATTTGTGTATCCCTACATCTTCAGGTCCAATATTGCATTGGATTACGAACTTAATTTATTGAAGCAAGACACAACCTATCTCGATATTCGGAATGAAATCGGATTTCAGTATCGGTTTGTAGGGAATGATTATTTTAAGGTGTATTACAGCATTCAAAATACCTCTTTAATAAGCATTGATACCAATGCAATAAAGGCTACCCGAAAACTTCCGCTGGCATCCGATATCACCAATAATACGTATGGTGCAGCATTTCATATTCAGCGGCTGGATTATTTTTTGAATCCCCGCAAAGGCTACACAGTGGATATGAATATGGGCCTGGGTGTAAAAAAAATTAACCGCAATCCCACCATTGATGCCCTACGAATACTGGATGTAAGTGGCCAAACTTATGGCATATACGATTCCATTCAGTTGAGTTATTTCCAAACACGTTTTCAGGGAATGGCCGAATATTATATACCGTTGTTTCAACGCGCAACCATCAGGGTGCAGGCTATGGGCGGACATTTAGCCTCCGAAAATTTATTTGTAAACGAGTTGTTCAGAATTGGTGGAATAAGAACATTGAAAGGATTTGATGAACAGTCTATATTCGCAAGTTCCTATGCATTAGGGAATTTGGAACTAAGGTATTTGTTACAGGAAAATTCTAATGTACTTTTGTTTTGGAATGGTGCGTATTATCGCAATATGGTTTACAACCCGGTTGTAACCGATAAGCCATTCGGATTCGGAGCTGGATTTAATTTTGAAACCAATACGGGTGTGTTTTCAATTTTTTATGCAGTTGGTAAGGAAAAAAATAACCCCGTGAATTTTAACCGCGCTAAAGTGCATTTTGGGTTTGTAAATTATTTTTAAGCAATTGAAAAAAAGACTTTTATTTTTATGTTTATGGTTCGGAATTGTTGGTGGATATGCCCAGACTACCTCCTCTGTAAATGTGCAGTTGCCCGATAGCTTTTCGTTTGCCCCGGATAGTAGCGCAGTTAATGATTCACTCGCTGCCGATAGTTTATACAAACCTTATTTTCGGTCAGGCACATTTGGTTTACTGGATAGTTTGAGGGCCGATTCATCATTGCGAGCAATCATTAAACCCTACCAGTTTATTACCACCTCATTTATACCCAAAAGTCATTACCGCAGAAATTTACCAACTGTTAAAGAAATAAAGGTAAGGGCAGAAGCCAATGCACCCTGGAAATTTTGGGTCATCATTTTTATTTTTGCCTATATCGCTTTTGTCCGTATTCTGAATCCCAATAATTTCAGGGTGTTTATGTTATCCGTATTCAACCTCAAACTCAGTGATAAAATATGGGAAGAGCAACGTTCCGTTTTTGGTGTTGTAATCCTGCAGCTGTTTGCCATTTACCTCTTTATTGCCGCCATTTTTATCAATAACCAGCTGGAAGTCCGGAATATTTTATTTGTATCAGGCTATTTTTTACAGTTTGTAGTTGTGTTTGCAGTACTTATGGGGATTTACCTGCTCAAGTTTTTATTGCATACATTATTGGGATTATTACTCAAAATGAAAAAGCTCGGGATAGGTTTTGTGTCCAATACCATCTCCATAAATAATTTTTTATCACTGGTTATTTTTCCGTTAATCATCTTTACAGTGTATTACCACAATGCCTTATGGAGTTCAGTATTAGCGCAAACCGTAGTTGCCGTATTTTTTATCAGCATTATTTACAGGGTGGTTCGCATCACGTTATTAAGTAACCGTTTCTTTAGTTTTCCGAGAATCTATTTATTTATTTATCTTTGTGCCTTGGAAGTTATGCCCTGGCTTGTAATTGTTAACTACTTAAAGAATCTTACAATTTGAAAAACGCTAAAATCAAAAGTATACTTATCTCACAGCCTAAGCCAGAGAGTGATAAATCCCCCTATTTTGATCTCGCTAAAAAGTATAGTTTGAAGGTTGACTTCAGGCCTTTTATTACCGTGTCGCCTGTGTTTTATAAAGAGTTTAAAGCTCAAAAAGTAAACCTGCTCGATTTCACGGCAATCATTCTTAACTCCCGCAATTCGGTGGATCATTTTTTCAGGTTGTGTACCGAAATGAAAATTGAGATGCCGCCCGAAACAAAATACTTTTGTGTGAACGATAGTATTGCCAACTACCTGGCCAAGTACATCCAAGTGCGCAAACGTAAGGTATTTACCGGCAAGGCTACAGAGATAGAGCTTTTGAATGTGATCAAAAATCATCCGCTCGAAAAGTACTTGTTTCCATGCAGCGATTGGCGCAAACCCGATATTGAGAAGTTCATGAAGAAAAATAAATTTCACTTCAAAGAAGCACTCATCTATAAAATAGTTTCGTCCGACCTTTCCGATTTAACTCATGTGAATTACGATATCATTGTGTTTTTCAGCCCGGCCGATATTCGCTCATTATTTGAAAATTTCCCCGATTTCAAACAAAACAATACATTGATTGCCTCTTTTGGTGCTACTACTTCCAAGGCCATCACAGAAGCCAAACTAAAAGTAAATATTTCGGCACCCTCGGTTCAATACCCTTCCATGAGCATGGCACTCGATAAATTTATTGAAGCGCATCACAAAGAAAAAAAGTAGCAGATACAACATTTTCATGTGTCTTTTATTTTTGTTAAGCAAAATTTTAGTTGTATAATTGTTAAAACAATTGTTTTTTGTAGACCGAAATACATGAAAAAAATACTACTAATTTTGGCCCTTGCTCACATCAGTGTTTGCCTTCGTGCACAACAGGATGCACAATACACTCAATTTTTTATGAATAAGCTAACGTTTAATCCCGGTTATGCAGGAAGCGAAGAGCGTATTTGTGCTACGGGTTTGTACCGTACGCAGTGGTTGGGGTTCGGAAGCAGCGATGCCGGTCTTTCTCCAACTACAATTGTATTTAATATTCATGCTCCATTGGGAGAGGCTCAAAAGTTTGGCGTTGGTTTAAATGTTAAAAGAGATCAGTCGGGTTTTGAAGAAGTAATTAATCCTGTTGCCTCTTTTGCATATCGTCAACCGTTAAAAAACGGACATACGTTCGCTGTTGGATTGGGTGTTGGGTTTATGCAAAAATCATTGGCGGGCGATAAGTTAAAGCCTTTGGATGCAAATGATCCTAAAATCCCGAATGTAGCTGTAAATGGCCGTGCAATGGATTTGGATTTTGGTTTATATTATACAATGCCCAATATTTGGATTCTTGAGAAAGCATATGTGGGTTTATCTGCCACTCATCTTACACAAGGTAATGTTGAGTATTCATGGGGAAATTCTGTAGTGAATAACCCAATGGCGTTGCATTATTATTTCATGACCGGAGCCTCTTATCCATTCAACGAAACATTCGCTATTGAGCCTAATATTTTAGTAAAGTCAGATATCGCTAAAACTTCTGCCGACTTTAACGCAATGGTGGTATACGATCAAAGGATTAAAGGAGGTATTACTTACCGTATTGCCGATGCCGTTTCTATTTTGGGCGGTTACCAGTTCTCAAACTTTTATGTAGGGTATTCATACGATTTAACAACCAGTAATATTATTAGCTATAGTAGCGGTTCGCATGAAATTGTACTAAGATATTGTTTCAAACCTAAATACAAGCCAAAAGACCCTAAGCCAGTGAATCCGAGGTTAACACCAAGATTTTTGTAACAATAATTAAGCAGCAGGTTCCGTTAAATAGTTATCTATTTTATTTAGGACTTGCGTATTTTAAAAGATTTTATAGATTTGCATTACTTAATCTAAGTATACAGTAACAAAATGAAAACAATTCGTTTGATTTTATTCTTCTTAGTGGCGAGCGCTATCGTTGCATGTTCGAGTGGTGATAGAGGGGAGCTTACCGGCACACAAGGACGCCCACAATGGTTTCACCCACAGCCGTTTGGTACCGTTTATGTTCCAACCGGATCAATCCATATCGGTGCTAATGAGCAAGATATCCCAATGGCGCAAATCAGTCCGAATAAACAGGTGTCGATTGTGGCATTTTATATGGATGAGACTGAAATTACCAATAACGAGTATCGTCAGTTTGTTGATAACGTACTGGATTCAATGGTTCGCGAACGCTTGGGCGAGCAAACTCCCGATGTATACTGGTATACCGATGAAGAGTCTGGCGAACATTTTTTGAACTATATGGCTAAAATTAACCCTGAAGATATTGCCAGCAATGACGCTATCAAGGAGTTATATTACAACCAGGAAGAAACTTACTACCGCACTAAACAAATAGATGTTCGTAAATTGATTTACCGTTACGAAAATATTGACCTTCGTTCGGCTGCCCGCTTGCACCAAAAGGACGGTTATAAAGTAAACCGCTCAAAGTACAAGTCTATAGAAGAAGTTGCCATTTATCCTGATACATTGGTTTTCATGAGAGACTTCACATATTCTTATAACGAGCCAATGACCCAGGTATATTTCTGGCATCCGAAATATGATGACTATCCTTTGGTAGGAATTAACTGGAACCAAGCAAAAGCATTTTGTAAATGGAGAACTACTTACCTTAACACATTCTATTCTGAAATGGATGAGGCTACCGTTACCGATTTTCGCTTACCTACCGAATATGAGTGGGAGTATGCTGCACGTGGTGGTAGAGATCAAAGTATGTACCCTTGGGGCGGTCCTTATGTGAAAAACGCAAAAGGATGCTCGTTGGCTAACTTTAAACCTATGCGTGGAGATTATATGCAGGATGGTGGTTTATACCCTGTAAGAGTTTCTTCTTATTTTCCTAACGATTTCGGATTATATGATATGTCTGGAAACGTTGCTGAGTGGACAATATCTGCTTACTCTGAATCTGCTAACTTATTTTCACATGATTTGAATCCTGATTACCAATATGATGCTAAGGCAGACGAGCCTGAAACATTAAAGCGTAAAACTACACGTGGCGGATCATGGAAAGACATTGCACATTTTATCAATTGTGGAAGCAGAACGTACGAATATCAAGATAGTGCGAATGCTTACACAGGATTCCGTTGTGTAATGAGTTATATCGGTCGCTCTAGCAGAGACAAACAATAATCTGATTGCCTATCTTGGGCAATTCAACAACATATTTCAATTTAACTAAAACAAACATTTAAAAATCTAACATTAAGATGAAACAGAGCATTTTTGAAAGCAAAGGATTTAAAAACTTTATGGCAAAAGTTTATGGTATTGGTGCAGCAGTCGTAATTCTTGGAGCACTCTTCAAGATTAAGCACTGGCCAGGAGCCGATCCAATGTTGATTTTAGGTATGGGTACAGAGGTAATCATCTTTGTTATTTCTGCTTTTGAGCCACCCCACAAAGAGTACGATTGGTCATTAGTTTACCCTGAGTTTGCAGGAATTGAATCAGAGTCATCAAACAAAAAAAATAAAGCGTCAGGAACAGTTTCACAACAATTAGACAAAATGTTGGAAGAAGCTAAAGTTGGTCCGGAACTTATTGGTAGTTTAGGAACAGGCTTAAAATCGTTGAGCGAAAATGTTGGTAACCTGAAAGATCTTTCTTCGGCAGCAGTTGCTACAGACGAGTATACTAAGAACGTTCAAGTTGCTACTAAATCTGTTTCAGGTTTAAATAGCTCATACGGCCAAGCTGTAGAAGCAATGCAAGGAATGGTAAATGCATCTGAAGGTTCGAAAGAATACGGTGTACAAGTTGAGAAAATGACTAAGAACTTAGCATCGTTAAACTCAGTTTACGAATTAGAGATTGCCGAATCAAACAACCATTTGAAATCAATCAACGAGTTTGTAGGTAATTTATCTAAAGTGGTAAACAGCCTTGCTGATTCACAAAAAGAAGCTGATAATTTCAAAAACGAAATTGGTAAATTATCAGGTAACCTTACTGCATTAAACAATGTGTATGGTAATATGCTTGCTGCTATGAACGTAAACCGTGCAAGCAACTAAGCAAACGCAACATTAGTTTAGATTTTTTTAACAACTCAAAAATTAAAAGAAATACAAAATGGCAGGAGGAAATATAAGTCCAAGGCAGAAGATGATTAACATGATGTACCTCGTGTTAACAGCCATGCTTGCTTTGAACGTATCGGCTGAAATCTTAAAAGCATTCCACATGGTGGAGGTGAGTATGGATAAGGCTGGTGTGAACGTAGATCAAAAAAATCTGAATAGCTTAAAGTCTATTCAGATGTATAACCAAAAAAATCCAGGTGATGCAGTTGGAACAGATATTTATAAAAAATCTGTAGAGGCCGCAAGAATCGCTGATGAAGGTTCTAAATACGTTACCGAATTAAAGGAATTGTTAATTGCTCAGGCAGATGGCCGTAAGGAAGGTCTTCCGGAAGAAGAGTTAATGAGAGCTGATAATATCGAAATGCACGCTAACTACTTAATCGTAAAAGATGGTGGTGCAAACGGTGAAGCTTTACGCAAGAAAATTGAAGAAACACGCGATAAATTAATCGCTTTGTTACCAAAAGATAAACAAGGTTTGGTAAAAAGTGATTTGAACACTGAAACAGAAAAAGGTTCAACCCAAACATGGCAATCAGAAATGTTTGAACACACACCTTTAGCTGCGGTAGTTGCGTTATTATCAAAAACGGTGAATGATATCAAAAATACTGAATCACAAGTGTTGGATATTTTGAAAGCCGGATTAACGGACGATATCGTAATTGTAGAAAATTTTGAAGCACGTGTAATTCCAACTAACGGTACTTATGTTACTTTAGGTGGTGAATATGAAGCGGATATTTTCTTATCAGCATCAACCCGTCAGGAAGCAGCTATTCAAGTTGGCGGAACTTCGGTAAAAGCTGAAAATGGTGTTGGAAAGTACAAGGTTTCAGCTTCATCAGAAGGTGAAAAAACATACAAAGGAGTTATTTCTACCAGAAAATCAAATGGTGAAGTTGTTCCTTACCCATTTGAAGGTAAGTACACCGTTTTGAGACCATTAGCGGTTATTTCTGCAACCAAAATGAACGTTGTGTATATTGGTTTGGATAATCCTATTTCGGTGTCAGTTCCTGGTTACTCGGCTAAAGATATTCAGGTTTCAGTTAATGCAGGCGGATCTTTACGTCCGGATGCACAAGGTGGAACGTATTTATTAAAAGTAACTGGTGCTACCAGAGAGATTGAAGTTTCTGCTTCTGTTAAGGATAGCAAAGGACAAGTTAAAAGAATGGGTATCCAAAAATACAGGGTACGCCCAATCCCGAAACCAACTCCAATGTTAGGTTCTATCGAAGCGAGTGGTCCGGTTTCTGCTGGTGTACTTAAATCAGCAGGATTTGTATTTACAACCTTAAAAGATTTCGCATTCGAGGGTGTTAAGTTTACACCAACAGAATACTATATTGTATACCAACCTAAGAAAGGTGACGCAAGAGCTGCAAAAGGAACTGGATCTGCTATCACACCTGAGATTAGAGCAATTTTGAACAATGTAAGAACAGGAGATCGCATTACATTGGCCCAAATTAAAGCCGTTGGTCCTGCTGGTCCTGTAATTATACCATCAGCATTAGCTATTGAAGTTAAGTAATCATTATATGAAAAAATTAATTTTAACCATCATCACTTCGTTAAGTTTACTGGGCGCTATACAAGCTCAGGGAGTTTATGATGATTTTATTTACACCCGTCAGGCGGTACAGGAGCGTAAAGTTATTCCTTGGCCATACCTGCGTGAGGCGGATGTTTTTTGGGCAAAACGCATTACCAGAACAATTGATGTGCGTGAAAAACAAAACCAGTGTATGCAATGGCCTAAGAATCCATTGAGTCTGGTATTGTATAATGCCGTAAGAGATGGAAAATTAATTCCGTATACTGACGATTCATTAAGATCAGTGATGACGGTTGAAGAATTTCTGGCAAGAGGTTCTGATACAGATTACGTAGAAACTGCCATTGACCCTGAGGATCCTACTTTAACCCGTTTGGATACGATTGCCACACCTTTCCGTCCTGAAGAGAAAATTAAAAAATACAGGGTATTGGAAGATTGGATTTTCGACAAAAAGGAATCAAGAATGTATGTACGTATCATCGCAATTGCTCCTCAGTTTAGTCCTAAAGTTGCAGGTATCGAACTGGGTGAACAAGATTTATGCGTGTTGAAATACCACAAATCGCCTGATGATGCAGATCAAAATGATTTGCGTGAAATTATGGTGGGAATGGAAGTGTTTAACCGCCAGAACGATGCGGCACGTTTAACCTTTGATGATTTTTTTGAGCAACGTTTGTTTAGCAGCTATATTACCAAAGAGTCTAACCAATACGATAACAAAATCAAAGAGTACGAAGAGTTTAAAGACAACAAAGTTGCAGCCATGTTGGAATCAGAAAGAATTAAAAATACGCTTTTTGAAATGGAACATGACGTTTGGGAATACTAAGCGTAAAACAGCAAATAGTTGTTAAGTTGTTTGGGTTGATTGAGTTTTTTAATCTAACAACTAACTAAAATATAGAAGCCCTGCAGTAATGCAGGGCTTTTTTTGTTTAAGTTTCGGTGACAGGTTTTATTGTCATACAAATTTTTCATGAGTGAATGATGTTGTCGAAGTTCGGTATAACACAGTATAATGAAGGTGGATGTTCTGCAATACTAGGTTGGAGGCTGATTAGTAAGGATTGTCGACCCTCTTAACCAGTCAACATAATGAATATAATCAACGCAAAATGGCATAAATATATATTTGGCAAAAGTATTGACGCATTGCCGGCAAATATTATTTTTGACATAAACACAAATACGATATGATAGACGGAAAAGAATTTAGAAAATATGCTGTGAAACACCACGGAATTAGCAGCATGAAAGTGGATACTTATATTGAAAGCACAGTGCAGGATATGACCCGTACCGTAATTGAGGAGCGCCCGATGAATTTCAGGGAGATTGATGTGTTTTCTCGTTTGATGGCTGACAGGATTATCTTTTTGGGAATGCCTATTGATGATTACGTAGCCAATATTATTCAGGCGCAGTTATTGTTTTTAGATTCGCAGGATGCCCGCAGGGATATTCAAATGTATATCAACTCTCCGGGAGGTTCGGTATATGCTGGTTTGGGCATTTATGATACAATGCAATGGGTAAATCCAGATGTAGCCACTATTTGTACAGGACTTGCAGCATCTATGGGTGCCGTATTGTTATGTGCAGGAGCTGCAGGAAAACGTACTGCTTTGCGCCACGCACGTGTAATGATTCACCAGCCGCTTGGTGGTGCACAAGGACAGGCTTCAGATATCGAAATTACCGCTCGTGAAATTCAAAAATTGAAAGGCGAGTTGTACACCATTATTTCTTCACATTCGGGTCAAACATTTGAAAAGGTGCAGGCCGATAGTGATAGAGATTACTGGATGATAGCCCAGGAAGCAAAAGAATACGGAATGATTGATGACGTATTGATTAAAAATAAACCGACAGATAAAAAATAATGGCAAAGGGAGTGAAGGAAGATAAGTGTTCGTTTTGTGGAAGAAGTAAAACCGAAACGGAATTTCTGATATCGGGAATTAGCGGGTATATATGTGACCAGTGTGTAGATCAGGCATTCAAACTGGTGCACGAGGATTTGCGAAAGGACAAGGATAATACCATTCCTTCTGCTGATATTAGCATCCTAAAACCTGCCGAAATTAAAAGCCACTTGGATGAATATGTAATCGGACAGGACGAGGCGAAGAAGGTTTTGGCTGTTGCCGTTTATAATCACTTTAAACGTATCCGTTTTAAGGATACAACCAATGATGTTGAACTTGAAAAGTCAAATATTCTGATGGTTGGTGAAACAGGAACTGGAAAAACATTATTGGCTAAAACACTTGCCAAAATATTAAAAGTTCCTTTTTGTATTGCTGATGCTACCGTGTTAACCGAAGCAGGGTATGTTGGCGAGGATGTGGAGAGTATTTTATCTCGTTTATTGCAAGCTGCCGATTATAATGTTGCAGCTGCCGAGCGTGGAATTGTATACGTGGATGAAATTGATAAAATAAGCCGGAAGAGTGATAATCCAAGTATAACCAGGGATGTGAGCGGTGAGGGTGTTCAGCAGGCATTGCTCAAAATATTGGAGGGAACTGTTGCTAGTGTGCCACCTCAGGGAGGTCGCAAGCATCCTGAGCAAAAAATGGTGCAGATTAATACCGAGAATATTTTGTTTATCTGTGGTGGTGCTTTTGAAGGAATTGATAAAATGATTGCACGCAGATTGCAAACACAAGCCATCGGATTTAATTCTGCCGGTTTGGATATTGATACATCTGATGAAGCAAATTATTTACAATATGTATCACCCGCTGATTTGCGCACGTATGGTTTGATTCCGGAAATAATTGGCCGGATGCCCGTGTTGTGTCATTTGAATCCCCTGGATAAAGATGCTTTGCGCAATATTTTAACCAAGCCCAAAAATGCACTGATTAAACAGTATGTTAAACTGTTTGATTTGGAAGGCATTGCCCTTACCATTGACGATGAAGTAATTGACTTAATTGTAGACAAGGCTTTTGAATTTAAGCTTGGCGCCCGCGGATTGAGAAGCATTTGCGAAGCGGTGATGATGGATTATATGTATGATATGCCTTCGCAGGATGAGATTAAGCAGTTGCACGTAACTTTAAATGATGCAAATTTACGCATTGAGCAATTGCGATTGAAGAGTTTGAAAGCGGCATAGTTTTTTAACATAAATGATTTTCTAAAACGCATACATTCGTGTATGCGTTTTTTTATTGTCTTTTTTACACTAAGCATATTTAACTTAAAGGCACAGGTAATTGTTCAAATAACTTCGTTACCTGCATCCACTCCGACCAATCCCGTTTTGTTTATTGCCGGCTCGTTTAATAATTGGAATCCTGCCGATTCGGTTTTTAGGTTCACCAAGGTGGGAGCTAATTATGAGGTAACCATACCTCCCCAAAGTGGAATTGTGAAATACAAAGTAACCAGGGGAAGTTGGCAAACCTGCGAAGGAACCGCCACTGGAGGGCAAATTGGAGACAGAAGTTTTACGTATGCGCAAGGTTTGGTATTACCCATTCAAATTGCAGGATGGGAGGGAACATCAGGTAATTCTTCAACAGCATTGCCAAATGTAAAAGTGATTAACAGTACTTTTTACATTCCACAACTCAACAGAACACGCAAGGTGTCAATTTATCTGCCCAACAATTATGATGCACATTCTTCTGATCGATACCCGGTAATCTATATGCATGATGGACAAAATTTGTTTGATGCAGCAACTTCTTTTTCGGGCGAATGGGGTGTGGACGAAACATTAAGTGCAAAAGAAAAAGCAGGAAAACAAGCCTGTATTGTTGTTGCAGTTGATAATGGAGGTTCAAGCCGATTAGATGAATATTCGGCTTTCATTAACCCGCAATACGGGGGTGGAGAGGGTGAGCAGTATGTTTCGTTTTTGGTGAACACCCTCAAACCTTTTATTGATTCAGTTTACCGAACCAAGCCACAACTGGAGTTTACTGCCATTGCAGGAAGTTCAATGGGAGGATTCATTTCACTTTATGCTGCCGTTGCATATCCCCGTGTGTTTGGTAAGGTTGGATTATTTTCACCTTCCTTTTGGTTTAGTGATTCATTGTTTACCTACGTAGCATCTCAACCAAAAACTAATGATACTAAATTTTACTTTGTAGCAGGGAAAAACGAAAGCGCAACGATGGTAACATACATTGACAGCATGATTGTGTTGCTTAAAGCCGCAGGACATGACAGCATGCTGTTGCGTGCAACTATAAAAGCCGATGGTGTGCACAGTGAGTGGTTTTGGAAACGTGAGTTTGGTGCTTGTTATGATTGGCTTTTTGATGACATGACAGCTGGTTTGAACCCCAATAAATTTAGTGCCGGAGCCGATATTACTGTTTACCCAAATCCT
>CALRRW020000007.1:0-12589 GCA_943370695.1 Comamonas sp. lk
GAGTTTAAAGCAACATTGCCGGAAGGAACCGTATTGGATAAATTTTTATCAAACAAATACTTTGGCAATGTAGAGTATGATGCGGTACGTGCGATGATCCTTAACGAAAAAACCCGTTTGGATGGCCGTGAATTGGATCAGGTTCGCCCTATTTGGAGTGAGGTTGGATATTTACCGGGTGCGCACGGAAGTGCAGTATTTACGCGCGGTGAAACACAATCATTAACTACCGTAACATTAGGAACGAAGTTAGACGAGCAATTATTGGACGCTCCGATGATGCATGGTTATTCTAAGTTTTTATTGCATTACAATTTCCCTTCATTCAGTACTGGCGAGGTAAAACCTAACCGTGGTCCCGGAAGACGTGAGATTGGACATGGAAACTTAGCATTGCGTGGTTTGAAACGCGTATTGCCTGGCTTAACCGAAAGTCCATATACCATTCGTATTGTTTCGGATATTTTAGAATCTAACGGTTCTTCATCAATGGCAACAGTGTGTGCTGGTTCGCTTGCACTAATGGATGCCGGTATTAAAGTAAAAGATGCCGTAAGTGGTATTGCAATGGGCTTGATATCTGATGAAAAAACAGGTAAATACTCTGTATTGTCTGATATCTTGGGTGATGAAGATCACTTGGGTGATATGGACTTTAAAGTAGTAGGTACAAGTAAAGGTATTGTGGCTTGCCAAATGGATATCAAAATCAACGGATTGCGTTGGGAAATGGTAGAAGAGGCGTTGATGCAAGCTAAAAAAGGTCGTTTGCATATTATGGGCGAAATGAACAAAACCATTTCGAAACCGGCAGATGATTACAAACCACATGCACCTCGTATTGAGACATTGATTATTGATAAAGAATTTATCGGTGCAGTTATCGGGCCTGGAGGAAAAGTTATTCAAGGAATCCAAAAAGATACAGGCGCAACGATTTCGATTACTGAAGTTGGAAACAACGGAGTAGTGGAAATTGCGGCTACTAATGGAGAAGCATTGCAAAAAGCAATGAGTATCGTTAGAGGTATCGTGGCCGTGCCAACAGTTGGTGATGAGTA
Source organism: Comamonas sp. lk (assembly GCA_943370695.1). Taxonomy (GTDB): domain Bacteria; phylum Bacteroidota; class Bacteroidia; order UKL13-3; family UKL13-3; genus UKL13-3. The sequence continues at coordinate 1,062 of CALRRW020000007.1, forward strand.
TGTAGGAAAAGTAAAAACCATCGTTGATTTTGGTGCATTCGTAGAGTTTATGCCAGGTAAAGACGGGTTATTGCATATCTCTGAAATTAGCTGGGAGCGTTTGCCTTCAATGGAAGGTGTATTGCAGGTAGGAGAAGAAGTAAAAGTGAAGTTGATTGAAGTAGATAAGAAAACGGGTAAAGCAAAACTTTCACGTAAAGTATTGTTACCTCGTCCTCCAAAACCTGAAGCTCCGGCAAGACCGGCTACTGAGCCAACAGCTTAGTTTGTTGTATAAAAAAAAGCCCTGATTGAAAGATCAGGGCTTTTTTTTGTTATAGCGGTTTGTTTAAACAATCAGGATAATAAATATATTCGCTAAAAAATTAGGTTAAAAATTATGGAATCACAAAACGAAATGGGCACGCATGCTATTTCAGCATCAGCTGCCGAGGTAAGCACCAAAAAATTTATTGCGCAGGTATTTACATTTATGTTTGTTGCTTTGGGCCTGTCGGCAATTTTTGCATATGGGTTTTCAACGAGCCCTGAATTATTGGGTTATTTAATTAACGAGGCCGGAACCGGATTAAACATCCTTGGTTATATTGTTATGTTTTCGCCATTGGGTTTTGTTTTGTTAATGTCACTGGGGTATGCAAAGTTTTCATACTCGGGTTTGTTGTCCTTGTTTATGATCTATGCGGCCATTACAGGCATCAGTTTCAGCTTTATTTTATTAGCTTATTCAAGTGCTTCTGTAGTGGGATGTTTTCTATCAGCATCGCTGATGTTTGGCATCATGGCAATAATGGGTTACACAACCAAACAAGACCTTACCTCTTTTGGTAAACTCATGATGATGGGACTCTTCGGGATTATCATTGCAACGGTAATCAACCTGTTTTTACACTCTGAAACAATGGATTATGTGGTAAGTGTAATCGGGGTATTGGTATTTACAGGTTTAACGGCTTACGATGTACAAAAGTTAAAACATATAGGTGAAGGAATTGAGCAGGAAGGTATACCTGCCGTAGAAGCAAATAAACGTTCTGTAATGGGTGCTTTAACATTGTATCTGGACTTTATCAATTTGTTTTTAATGTTACTTCGTTTGTTTGGCGGAAGAAAAAATTAGAGAGGTTCTGTTTTTCTATAATAAAAAATCCCGACCAGGTTAATTGGTCGGGATTTTTTGTGGGTTATACTTTTGAATGTGGGTTTTACCAATAAGCAACTTTCGCAATAGTTTTTGCTCCAGTGTTCAAATCATGGAATTCTACAAAATACAAACCGTGGTTTAAATCACTAATGTCTAACTGATTTTGAAACACTTTGTATTTTTGACGATCCACAATTTGTCCTAATTGGTTATGTATCGTTATCTGTAGATTCTCGTTTATAATATTCTTTCCTAATGCAAATTCAAAGACTCCACTCGTGCTTGGGTTCGGGGAAATAGTAACATTAAGTTTTGATGGGTCTTTTGTAGGAATTAGTCCTGTCGAATTTTTGCTTTACCCAGTAACATATACTCAGCTATATAATGACATTACCTATAAAGAGTCTAAAGCACGGTCATAAACCCTAACAGCATCAATTTTTTCAGAAAAATTCCATGGCTGAGAAAGATGATTTCCAATAGTATAGTTAGGAGACGAGTGTTTTACAACGGCTGTAGAAGAAGAATTGTCTAAAACACCGTTTACATATAAATGCTAATGATTAGCAGCATCATTTAGTTACAACATTGATTTTTTCGCTTACCTCAGTAATGTCACTGTGCCATGAAATTGTTGAGCCTTGCCATTCAAATCAACAACATCTAAGGTATAATAATACACACCATCACTTACATCCTGGCCACTTGCCTGTCCATTCCACCATATATAACTTGGTGAACCAAACGCGTATATTTTTTCGCCCCATCTGTTCCAAATAGAGCCTTTCATTTCCAAAATTGTACCTGGTATAAAAGATATTTCAAACACATCATTCAAACCATTTCCATTTGGTGTAAATACATTTGGGATAAATATTTTACCCTCTCTTGTAATGGATACAAACCTGGAGATGGTATCTGTGCAACCTCTATCATCGGTAACCGTTAACAAAATCTTATATACTCCAACAGATGCAAAGGAATGGGTAGGTTCAGCATCTGTATAATAAGTGGTTATGGTATCCTGCATCTCCCAATCGTATAATAATGGGAGAGGAAAGCTGGTATTGGTTGGGGTCACAATTAAAGGAGGAGAGGCACTTGCCGAATCATCAAGGGTAAACTGAGCAGTAGGTTTTTGAATGCTTACCAAAACCTGATCACTGTTTGTACATCCTGTGGTGGTATTGGTGGCTGTTAAGGTAAATGTTTGTGCACTGTTCAATAAAGTAGTTGGGTTTTTTATTGTTGCATCATCAAGCAGCAGTGCCGGCTGCCAGTTGTATACGTCCGCATTGGTTACTGTTGGATAAAAGGTGTGAGTTTCATTAAAACAAATGAAAGTGTCGATTCCTAAATCCACAACAGGTAATGGTTTAATGCTTACCCGAATAGTATCTGTATCATAACACAGTCCTGCTAACCCTCTCACAATATAATCGGTTGGAAGGACCGGAGAAGCTTTGGGGTTTGAAATGGTATTGTTACTCAATCCAACTGCTGGTGTCCACGTATACGTTGTTGCCCCAATTGCCTGAAGTTGCACTGAATCATGCAAGCACACTTCTGTGTCTAATCCTGCATCCAATGTGTTGGTATTATTCAGTATTACTTTTACCGAATCTCTCGCACTGCAAGTCCCATCATTTACGGTAACATAATAGGTAATGTTTGCAACAGGTTTAGCAAAAGGGTTCGGAATAACTGTGCTTGATAATGTTGCATTGGTTTGCCATGTGAATGAAATACCTCCAGACGCATTTAATTGAACGCTATCACCCTGGCAAACTGAAGTATTTGCTCCAGCATCTGCTATAACTCTTCTAACATTTACTTTTACCGAATCAATCACTGTGCATCCATTTGATAGGCCTGTAACTCTATACATTGTTGTGTCTGCTGGTTTAGCATATGGGTTGGCTATTAACGCATTGTTTAATGAAGCCACAGGGGTCCATGTATATGTTGAACCCGCTGAACCTGTTGCGTGCAGTTGAATGCTGTCAAGGTAACATATCGTTTGTGTTAACCCTGCATCAATCAGTGGTTTTTTGACATTTACTTTCACCGAGTCCATAGCAGAACAGCTGCCGCTAAAACCAGTAACATAATACATGGTAGTATCTGAAGGTTTGGCATATGGATTTGCAATAGCTGTATTGCTAAGTGTGGTTGCAGAAGACCAGGCATAAGATGATGCTCCGGTTGCCAGCAATCGGATACTATCGCCCAAGCAAATACTAGTGTCAACACCGGCATTTACATTTAATATAGTTGCAATGGTGATTGTTACTGAATCGGTATTGCTGCATAAACCATTTTTTACGGTGACAAAATATTTAGTGGTAACTGTAGGTTTTGCATATGGGGTTCGAATGGTAGTATCAGATAAAGTGACATTTTGTTTCCATGCATAGGATGTTCCTCCTGTTGCGTTTAGTTGGATACTATCATTAATACAGATTGAACTATTAGGACCGGCATCAGCTATGACTTTTTTAACATTAATTGTTACAGAATCCTTTGAAGAACATCCATTCAAAGTGGCTGTTACTTTGTACAATGTAGTGTCGGATGGTTTTGCATATGGATTTGCAATAATTGGGTTGCTCAAGGATGCCGGAGGCGTCCAAACGTATGTCGCACCAACACTTCCAGTGGCTTGCAATTGTATGCTGTCTCTAAAACAAATATTTTGATTGACACCGGCATCTACAATTACTTTTTTCACATTTACGGTTACCGAATCAGTTGTGGAACACAAACTATTACTAATGGTAACGTAATATTTGGTAGTATCGCTTGGTTTTGCATATGGATTGGCAATATTCACATTGCTTAAACTGGTTGATGCGTTCCACAAATAAGTTGTTCCTCCCGTGGCTGTTAACTGAGCACTATCACCCTGGCAAATTGTTTTATCTGTCCCCGCATTTAAGCTTGTGAGTGTCGCAACAAAAATGGTTACCGAATCTATGTTACTGCAAAAACCGTCTTTTACAGTCACAAAATACTTTGTTGTATCGGTTGGTTTTGCATATGGATTCTGTAGAGAGCTATCTGATAAACTAACATGCTGTTTCCACGCGTAGGAAGTACCGCCTGTTGCATTTAAGTGAATACTGTCTCCAATACATATTGCGGTGTTAGCACCAGCATCGGCAAGAACTTTTTTTACATTAATGGTCACTGAATCTTTTACAGAGCATCCATTAAGTGTAGCTGTTACTTTGTAGAGTGAAGTATCAGCAGGTTTAGCATAAGGATTAGCAATACTCCCATTGCTTAGTGTAGTTGAAGGGGTCCAAACATAAGTCGCACCAACACTTCCAGTTGCTTGCAATTGTATGCTGTCTCTGAAACAAATATTTTGGTTTGCACCAGCATCTACAACGGTCTTTTTAATATTCACATTTACAGTATCTTTCGCACTGCAGGTGCCATTAAATACGGTAACAACATATTGGGTAGTATCAGTAGGTTTAGCATATGGATTGAAAATATTGGGATTACTTAAACCCGTTGAGGGAGCCCATGTGTATGAAGTACCTCCATTTAAAATTAGTTGAACGCTATCACCCTGACAAATTGTTTTGTCTGTTATGGGTATAATTGCTGGCGGCTCTTTTCCTATATAAAGTTCACCGATTTCGGAAGCGGCCAATGCACGATTGTATATTCTAATATCATCAATTTTTCCGGTAAAAAAATCTGTACTTCCTGCAAGGTCTCTGCCTATATCAAGAGCGACTGTTGAGTTGGCAGGGAATGTACCTGTAGCAGATGCACCCAAAACAAGACTCCCGTTAATATAGAATTTTACTACTCCCGACACTGATGTGGCTACAACATGATACCAAGTATTCAGGGAGAAGCTGCTTGCGGTATAGGTTATTGTTTGATTACCCGCGAAAATAAGGTCCATGCTGGTTTGTGTAATAGTAAACCGGTATTGAGTGGAAGATGCTGATGCCGATTTGCAAAGAACCGGAGCATAGTTGGTTCCTCCTGTGAAATACCATGAATTAATGTAAATCCATGTGGATAATGTAATAGCGGTTGATGGGGATTGAAGTGATACAGAATTTGGAACATTGATATAAGAGCTTCCATTAAAATACATCGCCTTATTCGGAGCCCCATTCCTGTCAGTGGTCAATGTTGCACCAACGGTTGTTCCATGATTATTATTCCCGCTTTCATCATTTGCATTTCCGTTAAATGGATAACAAGCTACTAAACTACCATTAATTGCTGCCGGTGTGGTACACGAAAAACAACAGTTGGTATTTACTGTCACCATTACTGTATCAGTTGTGCTGCATGTGGCATTAGATATAGTAACTACATATTCCTGGTCTGCAGTTGGTTTTGCAAAAGGATTTGAAATGTTAGGATTTGATAATCCGGTAGATGGACTCCATGAATAAGTCGGGTTGCCTGCTAATGCAGTTAATTGCGTACTATCACCAAGGCAGATATTTCTATCTGGTATTGATGTAACTGCAGGAAGATTGTTGTTGAGCGAACTATAAAGTTGGCTTATTTCTGAAAGACTTAATGCCCGGTTGTAAATTCTAACATCATCAATTTTTCCGGCAAAATTCCAACTAAAAGAAAAATGATTTCCAATAGTATAAACAGGTGAGGATGGTTTTAAAACCGTTGTACTGGAAGAATTGTCCAAAATCCCATTTACATATAAGGAAGGGTGATTTGCAGCATCAATCGTAACCACCACATGATACCAAGTGTTAGGAGAAAAGGTTGTATTGGAAAAAAAATTAATATGATCTGCTGTGCCGCTAAAATTAATAAAATCAAGTTTGCCTGTGGCGTAATGATAACTTAAATCGTAGTTTTTACCTGTAGCATCTTGAATATTAAAAATGCGTCTGTAAGCGGTAGGTGCAGATGGAGAAAATACTGCAGGATTGAACCAACATGAGTAGGAAAACGCTGTCATGGTTGCAGTATTTAAAGAGGCAGAAGCGGCAACTCTGATATATGCAGTAGAGCCACCGTTAAAAGAATAAGCTTTGGACGTTTCGCTATTTCTATCAGTAGTGAGTGTTGCATTTGTAAATGCAGTTCCATTATTTCCATTGGAAGTTTCATCATTGGCATTTCCACTAAAGGGGAAGCATGCAACGAGATTATTATTTAGGGGTATTGAGTTAGTACAGTTTATACATTGTCCATAACTAACACTGCTACTTACAGATAAGAATATGAGCAATATATGTAATTTTAAAAGTTGTTTCATTCCATGCAAATAAACCAAAATAACTCTTTCAATACAAACTGTAATCTTTTGAGATAGTTTTAAGAAAAACAAGGATGGATTTACGGCCATGCCCATATTTTTCAACATTAAACATCCTTTAATAAACCTATTTTTTCAACCATTTTAGCAAAAGCCGTTTACTAAGTGAAAAGCTGTAATATTTCGATTCTATTTTGTTCTCTAAGTCACTATTAACGGATACAGCCTCAGGATGAACAATTTCATCAATCATATAACTTTTTAATGAGGTTCGATCGTCTGCTTCACTTGTATGCGTTGCTCCATCACTAAAGCCAATATTAACCACAGTATTCTTATTGGGAATAATTGAAAGTTTATTATGGCTTAGAATAGCATAAGTCCATTGGTAATCCCAAGTGTTGAATTTATTATTAAAAGCGCGGTCAAACATAAATTTCCAATGGCTACGGATATTTATTCTAGGAAATGCATTTTGAAGAAAACCCTCTTTGATCTTAATTGGATAACTAGCCATGTTAACATCATAAAGTTTCCAGGATCTTCGCCAGGTTGCCCAACCCCATATTAAAGGATACCTAATAAAAGAATATGTGTTGTTCGACTTTATGTCATCAATAACATTGCACCCCCCAATATGCATTATGCTCTCATCGTCTTTATACCGATCCAATAATTTAGAGCAAAAGGTGAAAAAAGATGAATTAGGCAAACAATCATCCTCTAAAATAATACCTTGTTCTTCATGCTCAAAAAACCAATCGATAGCCGAACTTACAGCTCTTTTACAGCCGAGATTTTCATTTCTATACAAGGTTTTTACTTCACATGGCCAATCAATTTTTGACACAACTTTTCGGGTTTCTCTGCATAATTCTGTGTCATCTGGTTTTGTTAATCTTGGACCATCGGCCGCAATGTACAATTTTGATGGTTGCTGCTTTTTAATTGCCTCGAATACAAATTGTGTAGTATTGGGTCTGTTGAAAATTAGAAACAATATCGGTGTATCCATGAAAGTAGGAGGCGGTTTAAGACTTCGAAAATAACAATATTCAACAGATAACGTATAGGTTTATCAATACTCTTTCATTTATTTGTAACAAATCTCTTATTCAATAAAATATGTCCACCGAATCCTCGTCAAGAAAATATGCGATAAACACATCATGGATTCTAATTGAAAAATTATCACGCATTCTTTCGGGGATTTTAGTAGGGATTTTAGTAGCAAGGTATTTAGGTCCAGAACAATTTGGCATGATTAGTTATGCCCTTAATGTTGTGGCTATTTTTGCAGTATTTTCAACTCTTGGATTGGATTCAATTGTAATTCGCGAGTTAATTACCCGAAAAAATCTTCAACATAGCATTTTGGGAACTGCATTTGGATTGCGGTTAATTGGTGCAATATTCGTAGTTGTTGGTGCGACTTATTATTCTTCGTTACGTGATGACAACCAAAATACATATATAGTATTTTTAGTAAGTACTTCGGTAGTATTGCAAGCATTTACAGTAATCGATTTTTATTTTCAGTCGGCTGTATTGGGTAAGTTCACAGCAATCAATCAAGTTATCACACTTTGTATTTCTTCTGTTGTAAAAATAGTTTTCATATTTATTCATGCTCCAGTGGCATATTTCGCGGCAATGGTATTTGTTGAGGCATTGCTAACCGCCATCAATCAAATTTTGTTTTACCACAACCACAACCAACGTATCAGATTATGGCGATTTTCATCTGACGAGGCTAAAATATTATTAGGACACGCATGGCCAATTGTTTTTTCCGGATTTGTAATGGTGATTTACCAAAAAATGGACCAAATCCTGATTAAGAGATGGCTCAATATGAATCTATTGGGAAATTATGCCGCGGCAGTTCGAATTAGCGAGGCATCCTTTTTTATTCCTATTGCTATTTGTTCGGCCATCTTTCCTGGTATTATTAATATTCGCGATAATAAAGTGCTTCAAGAGAAAAGGCTCATTCAATTATACTCATTAATGATTTGGAGCGCATTTTTCATTTCACTAGGAGGATTATTATTAGGTGATTGGGTAATTCCCTTGCTTTATAAGGAAAAATATTACCTCGCATCTCCTGTTTTTAAAATTCACATCTGGTGTACTATTCCCGTATTTTACGGCACAGCTTGGGCTATGTGGTTATTATCTGAAAACAAACAACACTACCTTATTGTCCTACAAATAATTTTATTGTCAGTTTCGTTAATTTCAAATACTCAACTAATACCCATGTTTGGTATTAATGGAGCCGCCTATGCGCTAGTTATTACTCAATTTTCTTCGCTTGCTATACTGTTATCAATATACAAACCTAAATACTCCTGGGGTATATTCTGGAGAGCTCTTAACCCTCAACATATCATCGATATTCTAGTGTATCTTAGAAATAAATAACTCTCTATCGCTTAAGTGCAATAACATTTTGAAATACAAATACCTCCGACAGAAGATGGTTATGAATATCTATTGGAACAAGTCCATTTGATACAATCCTGAATAGTTTATAGTTGTGGAGCAACTTTACAAAATCAAAAAAGAATACCTTGCTCATCATATTCATTGAATTGAACTCAAAATGAATCACATCAATGTGTTTGTTATCAAGCAATTGTGTACAACCTTTGAGTACCGAAAACTCGTATCCTTCTGTGTCAATTTTAAGTAAATGAATGTGATATATTTGATTGGTACTTGCAAATTCATCAACAGTAATTACACTCACCTCTAATTCTTTTGATTTTGAATGGTGAATATCTTCCAATACCCCTTTAATCATTGTCGCATGCTCAGAACCTCCACCCTCTGAATAATCATAAAACTTAATTGTCCCGGTAGTTTCACCACAACCCTTATTAACTGCTGTAATACCATACTCATGAGCAGTTTTTTGCAGCAATTTAAATGTTTCGGGATGGGGTTCGAAAGCGTATAGCTGTACATCAGGATTTAGCCGTTTGATTTTTGTAGCATAATGGCCAACATTTGCTCCTATATCAAAAACAACCAGCTTCTCGGTTTCTCCATACCTAGTAAAAAATGATTTAAGAAAAGCAGACTCGCCTTTTTCGCTTATTGCTCCACTGTTATCAAAACCAAGACCTTTGGCAGAGGCAACAAAAAGAAATTTGTTGAGTTTATAAAAATGGGTGTTCGAAAAAAGGCGTTCGTATTTTTTTAACAAATATTGGATCATTCGGAGAGTGTATTATGAAGATTTCAAATATATATATTTTGATAGAGTACTTATCGTTTTCAATTTTTCAGCAGAGTACAGATTATTGAATCGATCGCCCCATTTCAATTATTCTCCTTCCAAACTCAATCATTAATTCTTGATTTTGCTTAAAAGCCTGTTTTTCCTTTTGAAAATTGGGACCTGGTGAAAGAGCATCCAGATTAGTAGCAATTAACTTCGCAAGTTGGTGTGGATTTTTTTGTTTAAAATAAAAACTATAAGGAGGGTTTTGTTCGAGATGAACGGGAAAATCGCTTAGAAAAATATGTTTGCCCAATGCTCGTCCATCTTCAACTACCGTGCTCCACCCTTCAAATAGACTAGGTTGAATAATCGCCAATGCTCCCCTTATTAATTGAATCTGGTCATGCCTTGAGATAAATCCTAAGATGATAAATTGATCTTTTACGCTAAGTTGTTTTGCTTTTGCCATTAAACTTGGGTAATACTCTGGATTTCGAAAGTCATCGGTAGCTCCAGTACAAACAACAGTGATATTTATACCCTGTTGTTTAAGTAATGCAATTGCCTCAATTACGGTTCCATGGTCTTTATGTTTCCAAAACTGGTTACATACAATGAAATACGCTTCTGGTAATTTATATTTTTCCACAGTATCATTTGGGTTTTGAATTAACCAATCACTGCTTGCATTGCTAACAAAGCGTAATAGAAATTCATTTCCGGTATATTCGGGAAAGAACTTTTTATAATCATCCATTGCACATTTACTGCTAAACGCAATTACGGGCGCTTGTTTTGCGGCATGTAAACTTCTTGATTCCCTCAAATGGTATTCTTTTTTCGAAAAAAGTTCCGGTAAATAGCGATACTGAAAATCAGGAATCCAACCGCCCCATTTAAAAATCCATTTTTTAGGAAGGTTCCCACCTGGATAATAAAAATCTATTTTTCGATAGTTAAAAAGAGGTAGTCGCAACCATGGGGGCAGTAACTTAAGTAACTTGTATAATATTAAATGAAAGATGGTCTCAGTATAAACCGAGTCTACTTTATCAATAATGTGACGAGGAATATCTTCTTTTTTCCTTGTAGCTAATGATAGTTTTATTTTTTCACGCTCATCCTTTGGTAACAATGAAATTGACTGAAGGCAATTAAAAATATAAATATTACCCGCATGCCAGTTAGGGTCGGAAATAACATTAAAACAAATATGAAATCGTTTATCCATTTTGTTGTTTTATCCATTTTGTTGTTTGTTCTAAACCCGTTTCGATGGTATAAAGGGGTTTATAACCGAGAGCGTGCAACTTGCTAATATCCGCAACCCAATTATCAGGGTCTCCGATTTTTTGCTCACCACTAAAGCTGAATTTTATTGAAGGGTTAAGTAAGTTAAAAAAGGTGGAAACAACATCTGAAATGCTGATTTCAACACCCGAGGCTGCATTATAGCTTTCTCCATCGAAGGGAGCTTTTTCAATAATACAAGAGAGAGCCTTCAACAAATCTTCTATATAAATAAAATCACGAGATTCACTGCCTGTTCCAAATAAACTGATTGAACTGGATTGTTTAGACTTTTCGTACAAGTCCCAAAAAAGCTGTTTCCGTAGTCCCGGGCCATAGGCAGAAAAAATGCGCAAATTGCAGGTTGCTATACCAAAGAAACGATGATACTCTTTTAATAAATACTCGCTCTGCAATTTATGAAAACCATATGGTGAAAGCGGATTTCTGATTGCATCTTCTTTAATTGGTAGTGAAGTTGGATTGCCATAAACAGCTGCACTAGAGAAGTTGATAAACTTACACATTGAATTATGAGTTCTTATTGCAACTAGTAATTTATGAACATTCACAACGTTTAAGTCAAAATCAATATC
>CALRRW020000008.1:0-11851 GCA_943370695.1 Comamonas sp. lk
TCGATGCATCAAACTGGGGAGGAAAAAACATTCTGTAATTCAAGACCGTGCTTTTATCAGAAGCCGTTAAATTTCCCATCAGCATTTTGCACATTTTGTAATCGGCAATTGGATTGGGGGCATTTAACAATACAGCAAGTTCAGCACCATTATTGTTCATCAACACCGTTTTTCTTGGCGTATTTGCGTTACTGTAAGTATCGAAATAATACAACCCGTCATCACTTATTGCAACAGTGTGTACTCCCGAAGCAAGCGTCATCAGGGTTGTTTTTCCCGAAGCAAGTTCTACCGAAAAACATTGTCTGTCCAATCCGTTATTGGTTGCCGACATATAATAAGCCAATGTACCAGATTGGTTAAAGCCCAACAACTCCGTAACATCCGCTTTAGCCGTTGTTAATTGTTTTAATAGTTTTCCATTCTGCGTATATAAATACAATTGGTTGTAACCATCACGCTTACTCATCCAAATAAATTTAGAAGCATCTCCCTTTACAAAAACAGGAGGGTGTTCCGGCTCAACATATTTTTCGTTCGTTTCTGTAAAAAGCGTTTTCACAAATGACCCACTTCTTCCGTCATATTGATTTAACTTCATCTCATTTTGAGCCCTGTTTACCACAGCAATATAAATAGCATCTTCCTGCGGACTCCAGGCTACATTGGTAAGGTACTGCTCTGCATTTGCATTGGTCATCACTTCAAACTGTCGGTTTTTTGCAAAGTCCTGTACAAATACCTTTACAATATGACTATTCGCCCCAGCCATTGGGTATTTTATTTTTTCAAACGCTCCAGGTTTACTTTCAAAATTCATCAACTCATAATCCGTCACAGTTCCTTCATACATTTTATAAAAAGCAAGTTTGGTTCCGTTTGGTGACCAAAACAACCCCTTGTCTATACCAAATTCACTCCTGTGCACTGTTTTACCATTTACCACTCCATAAGTCCCATCATGAGTTAGGTAATTTATTTTCAAATCAGCAACGCTTCCGTCAGAGGCATTGGTATTTGATATATTAGGAATTGTTGTCCATTTGTTTTTATCAAATACAACCACATTATTACTGAGGGTAAAGGCTGTTTGATGTGTATTTTCTTCAAATGTTACGTCTTCGCCCACCGTTAATACCTTGGTAATAATGGATGCTGTTTTCGACTTAATATTCATCGAATAATAAGCATTGTTGTAAAAAAACCGGAATGCATCAACATTCAACCACGTTATAAAAGGAAAACGTTGCGGAACGGGAACATCTATTTCGAGTGTTTTAAATAACGTTTGAAAATCATCGATGGTAAATACCGTATCAACTTTAGCAGCGGTCGGGGTTCCCTGAATCACTTTTTCCTTACCTCCTGCTTTAACAACATAACTATACGTATTGGTTCCTTTAATCCACTGCAATTGCATCAATCTGTCGGGCGCCAAAGTAGTGCGTTGTTTTAATACAGCATCGTCCATGGTAAGCATCTTTTGCTGCGCATGAGCTGTATAACAAAAAGTAAAAAGGATGTTTAAAACAATGAAACCGAGTTTTTTCATGAACATAAAATTTGATGCCAAAATAAGAGATAATATCGGATGTTAAACAGTAATTTTTGAAGAGCGGTAAATAAAAAACGGAACAGGTAAATTCATATCTGCTCCGTTTTTCAAACAATAACTATTTGTTCTTATACATTAAATCTAAAGTGCATTACATCACCATCAATCACCACATACTCTTTTCCTTCCACCCTCATTTTTCCGGCCTCCTTTACGGCAGCTTCAGATTTATGGGTAATAAAATCATTAAAACCAATAACCTCCGCTCGGATAAATCCTTTTTCGAAATCGGTATGGATAACACCTGCTGCCTGCGGGGCTTTAAATCCATTGGTAATGGTCCATGCACGAACTTCCTGCACTCCTGCGGTAAAATAGGTGATAAGGTTTAACAACCTGTATGCTGATTTAATCAACTTGGCAACTCCCGACTCCGCCAAACCTAAATCTGCTAAAAATGCAGCACGGTCCTCAAAACTTTCCAAACCTGCAATATCTGCTTCAATAGCCGCACTAATCATAATGATTTCGGCACCCTCTCCTTTAACAGCTTCTTTTACCTGTTCCACATATTTGTTTCCACTTACCACACTTCCTTCATCCACATTGCACACATACATTACAGGCTTAGCCGTTAACAACATCAAATCCTCAACGTGTTTTTTATCCTCGTCCGCTACAGGTGCATTGCGGGCCGATTTTCCTTGCTCCAAATGTGCTTTGTAAATCAATAGAGTTGACTCCGCTTTTCCGGCTTCTTTATCGCCTGTTTTTGCTGCACGACTTACTTTTTGCAATTTCTTTTCAATAGCATCCAGGTCTTTCAACTGCAATTCAGTATCAATAATTTCTTTATCGCGAATCGGATTTACCGAACCATCAACGTGAATAATATTGTCATCATCGAAACAACGCAACACGTGCAAAATAGCATCCGTTTCACGAATATTCGCCAAAAACTGGTTACCCAATCCTTCTCCCTTACTGGCTCCTTTTACCAATCCCGCAATGTCTACAATCTCTACCGTTGTAGGTAAAATACGCTGAGGATTTACCAGCTTTGCCAATTCATTCAAGCGCTCATCCGGCACTGTAATCACACCAATATTCGGTTCAATTGTGCAAAACGGAAAATTAGCGGCCTGTGCTTTTGCATTGCTCAGGCAATTAAACAAAGTTGATTTTCCTACATTGGGCAAGCCCACAATTCCACATTTCATATATTTCTGTTTTCTTATTTATTTCTTTGAAGAAGGTTGCTAGCCGTTAACCTGTTTGTTGTGCTTTTTTAAGCCGCTCCAGATAGCTATCGACATAAACGAATAACTTATTATTAGTCGCCTAAAACCCTAACACCTGTCCCCTAATCCCTGTCCCCTAATCCCTATCCTTAATAATTTGTTTCATATCTGCTATCAGCTTTTCGGCCAAGTGATTTGCGGTAGCTTCACTTTGGCTTTCGGCATAAATGCGGATAATCGGTTCCGTATTCGATCTGCGTAAATGAACCCACTCGTTATCAAATTCTATTTTCACACCATCTACCGTATTAATGGGTTGTTTGGCATATTTTGCTTTCACCTTTTCCATTAAATCATCAATGTTAATTTCGGGGGTAAGCTCTATTTTATTTTTGGAGATATAGTAGTCGGGGTAACTTGCTCTGAGGATTGAACACAATTTATGTTGCTTTGCATAATGCGATAAAAACAATGCGATACCTGCCAATGCATCGCGGCCATAATGCAACTCAGGAACAATAATTCCGCCATTACCTTCACCACCTATAACGGCATTGGTTTCTTTCATCATCTTCACAACATTCACTTCGCCCACAGCACTTGCACTGTAAGTTCCGCCATGTTTTTCGGTAACATCACGCAATGCGCGGGTTGACGATAGGTTGGAAACCGTGTTTCTGCCTTTGTTGTGGCTTAATACATAATCTGCCACAGCTACCAATGTATATTCTTCACCAAACATGCTTCCATCTTCGCATACCAATGCAAGTCTATCCACATCCGGATCCACCACAATGCCCAGGTCGGCTTTGCTCCTGGTAACCTGTGAAGATATTTCACCCAAATGCTCAGGCAACGGCTCCGGGTTGTGCGGAAACTTACCGTCAGGTGTGCAATAAATTTCAATAATCTCATCCACTCCCAGTGCTCTCAACAACATTGGAACCGCAATCCCCCCTGTTGAGTTTACTGCATCTACCGCAACTTTTAATTTTCTGGCTTTAATGGCGGAAACATCCACCAATTCCATTGCCAATATCTTATCAATATGTTTTTGGATATAATCGTTGCGCTCTGTTACAACACCTAGTTTATCTACTTCTGCAAATGTGAATGCATCTGCATCACCCATTGCCAAAACCTGCTTTCCGATTTCATCGCTGATAAACTCACCTGCACTGTTTAACAATTTAAGCGCATTCCATTGTTTAGGATTATGACTGGCTGTGAGAATAATTCCCCCATCGGCTTTTTCTTCGGTTACCGCCACCTCTACAGTAGGCGTAGTTGATAAGCCAAGGTCAATTACATCAATACCCAATCCCTGCAGTGTACCAATAACCAGCTTATTCACCATATCACCGCTCATCCGAGCATCACGCCCCAGCACAATGGTGCATTTCGATTTGTCGCCTTTCATCAAGGTGCCAAATGCTGCTGTAAACTTAACAATATCAGTTGGCGTAAGTGCCTCGCCCGGCTTTCCGCCAATGGTTCCTCTGATTCCTGAAATGGATTTAATTAATGTCAAAGTAGTAGGTATTTTAAAGGGCTGCGAATTTAAGGTTATCGCTTTCAAACCCCAAATAAACTGTTTAAGTAATTGATTGTTAATAGATATAAAGTTGCTATGGTCTTATTTAATGAATAGTAACGCGTTAAACTGCCACAGATTAACACAGAAATTATCCAGGTTCATTTGTGAAAATTATCGCAGAAGAATTTGCAACGTAAATCTGTGCTCATCTGTGGCAAAAAAACGTTACGACCTTGCCTCTTGAAATTTCTTCATGAAAATCTGTCGGTAAAATCCTAAACTTGCAGCCAATGGTACCACAAAAAGAATGGTTTAGCGAATGGTTCAACTCTCCGTATTATCATATTCTGTATAAAAACAGAGATGAAAAAGAAGCTGAGTTTTTTTTGCAAAACGTGGTGCAAAAACTGGGATTTCGCAAGGAGCACCACATTGTGGATTTGGCTTGCGGGAAGGGCCGTCACGCTATTTACCTCAACTCCCTAGGCTTTGATGTTACCGGAGTGGATTTGGCAGCTAAGAGCATTGATTGTGCAAGCACATTTGCGAACGACCGCTTGCATTTTGAAGTTCAGGACCTTCGTTGCCTGCATTTTGAAACACCATTTGATATTGCCTTAAACTTGTTTACCAGCTTTGGTTATTTTAAATCTATAGACGAAGATGAGCTGGTTATCAAGAACATTCATTCCATACTTGTTCCGAACGGATTACTGCTCATTGATTTCATGAATGTGGAATGTGTGCTTCAAAAACTCGTGGAACGCGAAAGCAAAACCATTAATGGCGTCCAGTTTCATATCTCAAAATGGGTGGAAAAAGGTTTTATCCATAAAAAAATAGAAGTGCACGATAATGACAAGATGTTCGAGTTCACCGAAAAAGTACAGGCGCTGGAATTAAAACATTTCGAACAATTGCTCAACACCGAACATTTTACCATCAAAGAAGTATTTGGCAATTATGCTTTGGAACCTTTTGCCGTAGGTGCATCCGACAGACTGATCATAGTAGCGCAACGCAATGATTGAAACCCTTAAACATATTGATACAACCTGGTTCCTGGCCATCAACAATGGAATGCAAAATGCCTTTTTGGATGCTGTTTGCCCCTTTATGCGCAACCAAAAAAACTGGTATCTTTTATATGTTTTAGTGCTTTGGATTTGTTACAAAAAGTGGAAGCAAAAATCCATCTGGGTATTGGGAGCGGCTATTTTATTGATACTCGCAGCCGACCAGGTAAGTGCCAATTTGATTAAAAATACAGTTCAACGTATACGCCCCTGCAACGAACCTAGTTTGGCCGGAATGGTCAATAATATTGTCGGTTGTGGCAAAGGATTTAGTTTTATTTCGGCTCATGCCACAAACCATTTTGCCATTGCCGTGTTTTTAAGCATGTTGTTTTTCCGCGAATATAAGTGGGTACCCTATGCAGCAATTTTTTGGGCAGCATGCATTGCTTTTTCTCAGGTATATGTTGGTGTACATTATCCTTTTGATGTTATATGCGGAGCCTTATTGGGCAGCACACTCGGCTACTTTGCCGGCAAATTTATTTATACAAAACTAACGATACAAACAGCATCATGAATTGGATAGTTGGCCTCTTATTTTGTGCTCCCTTTTTGGGTGGTGTAATAGCACTGAGCAGTGGATACAAAAACGAAAAAATGTTGAAAGTATTTTTAGCATTTGCAGGCGGCTATATATTTTCCATCACCATTTTGCATTTGTTACCCGAAGTATTTGAAGGTCACAATCACAGTATTGCGCTCATTGTATTGGCAGGTTTTTTCTTCCAGGTATTCATCACCAAAATATCAGACGGAGCTGAACATGGGCACTTACATACCCACAAACACGACCACCACATGGCTATGCCGTTGGGCTTATTTTTAACCATGTGTTTGCATGCTTTCACCGAAGGTTTACCGCTGGGATTTATGACCGGCTCGTCAACATACCTCACGGCATCAACCATGTCGGTAGGAATTGCGTTGCATGAGTTGCCTGCGGCATTTGCGTTAATGAGTATTTTGCAAAGCGAACACATCAAAAAACAAACGGTTTGGATATTGCTTTGTGTTTATGCAAGCATGGCTCCCCTGGCTGTTGTGTTAAGCCAATCATTGCTCATGCATTTACCCGAAAACCTGTATGAAAGTATATTAGCGTTTGTTGCGGGAACATTCCTGTTTATCTCCACAACCATCTTATTTGAAAACAGCGAGAACCACAAATTTGGTGGATCAAAATTAATGGCGATTATGGTTGGAGTTGGATTGGCTTTGCTGATTCACTTTATGGAGTAACAACTTAGTTTTTCTTCACCCACTTGTAGTGCTCAATCTCCAGCATATTTAAATACATATTTTGGTAGCCACTTTTATCCTCTTGTTTCACAAACTTAAAAGTAGTGTGCATTACCGGAAAAGATTCCCCATCCACTTTGCTCATCATTTTTGATCCGTTCCGATCAAGCTGATTGGCAAAAAACAATAATTGGTCAAATCCTTTAAAAGCAGCTTCGGTAGGGTCGGTAAAATAAATAGCACGGTATTGCTCCACAAATTGTTTCACCTGTGCGTTTTGATAATCAACATAAAAAGGTGTGGCAATATGAACATGCGCCTGCTGCCAAAGTGTGTATTCCGAATTTTTAAACTCAAGCCATTGCGGAAAACCATATACTTTTACCGACTGAAAAAGAGAGGTATCCTTAATACTGTGCAGCGAGTTTTTGACAACATTTTCATTGGATGATGCAATGATGATATGATTGACCTTTCCTGCAATCAACACCGATTGCAAATCAATTCCTTTAACATATTCTACTGTTTTAATTTTGAGGTCCTTTTGTTGTAATTGTTGTTGTTTTAACACACCCGAAATGGATTTATCCAATCCTGATTTATCACTTACCACAATAATATTGGCACTACCTTCCTGTTGTTGGATAAACTGCAATATCAACTTCGCATAATTGGGAAGGTTCGGATTTGCAGCCACAAAATTGGGGTCATTCAACCGTGTTTTGGAAAATGTCATCAATGGGGAAACATGTACCACATCTTTGCCCTTGGCAAAATCCGCCATTACTTTATTACCACCTTGTAATACAGGACCAATAACCAGATGAGCTTCTTTAAATGCCGGCTTTTTGGTGAGCCCAACCAATATTAAACTGTCGTTTTCAGTATCAAATACCGAAAGGCGAATGTTGAGTTCTGCTTGCTTTAAGGAATCAACAGCCAGCAATGCGCCCTGGTAATACTCCCTGCATAAATTACCCAACATCGCGTTGCTGTGGTTGGGGTTATTCAAAATTTGCTTGCTGCAAAACGGCATCACCAACACAATATTCGTACTGTTTTTTTGAGCCGAAGCACCAAACATAAACAGCAACAACAACGAACTGAAAATTAATTTATGGTTCATAGATTACGATACTCAATAGGTTTTTGCTCATCATTCACGGATAAAGCTTCTACAATTTGTGATTACAAACACTTCGCATTTTTGTTCACTTCAAACGCCTCACTTCTTCTGCTTATTCCCACTCAATTGTTGCAGGAGGTTTAGAGCTGATATCATACACAACCCTGTTAATCCCCTTCACTTTATTGATAATTTTGTTGGATACTTCCGCCAAAAATTCGTATGGTAAATGACACCAGTCTGCTGTCATACCATCAACAGAAGCTACGGCTCGCAGGCAAATAACGTGTTGGTATGTACGTTCATCACCCATTACACCAACTGATTGAACAGGTAAGAAAATAGCACCTGCCTGCCACACTTTATCATATAAGCCATGAGCCTTTAACTCACCAATGAATATTGCATCAGCCTCTTGCAAGGTTGCTACTTTTTCTTCGGTAATTTCACCCAAGATACGAATGGCCAAACCCGGCCCCGGGAAAGGATGACGGCCCAAAATAACCTGTTCCATTCCCAACTCTGCTCCTACATTACGAACCTCATCTTTAAACAAAGCACGCAAGGGTTCAACTATTTTAAGTGCCATTTTCTCGGGCAATCCACCCACATTATGGTGTGATTTAATGGTAGCCGAAGGCCCTTTCACACTCACCGATTCAATTACATCGGGATAAATTGTTCCCTGGCCCAACCATTTTGCACCCTCAATTTTTTTTGCTTCCTCTTCAAATACTTCAATAAAAACGCGACCAATGGTTTTCCGCTTATCTTCTGGATCGGTTTTGCCTTTCAGCTCATTCCAAAAGCGGTGACGGGCATCTATACCAATCACATTCAAATTCATTTTTTTATACGCATCCAGTACTTGCTGGAATTCATCTTTGCGTAATAACCCATTATCAATAAAAATACCGGTAAGGTTTTTACCAATAGCTTTATCCAATAATACAGCAGCTACAGAAGAATCTACTCCTCCCGAAAGACCAAGGATAACTTTATCACCACCCAGTTTTTCTTTTAATTCAGCCGTTGTTGCTTCAATAAAATGCTTGGAGTTCCAATCTTGTTTAAGTCCTGCAACATGTTTCACAAAATTCTCCAACAAACGCTTTCCATCTGTTGTATGCGTAACTTCGGGGTGAAATTGGATAGCGTATGTTGGCTCATCCTTTATTTTAAAAGCCGCAACCTTTACATCAACGGTGCTTGCTACTATGGTAAAATTATCAGGAATGGATTGAATAGTATCACCATGGCTCATCCACACTTGCGATTGAGCACTAATGCCGTTAAACAACACATCATCATTTACGGATTGCAATACAGCACGGCCATATTCCCTGGTTTTGGAAGGAGTTACTTCACCCCCGTTTTGTTTGGCCAATAATTGGGCACCATAACAAACGCCAAGCAAAGGCAATTTACCTCTGATACCGCTTAAATCTAAATTGGGTAAAATACCATCATTAACAGAATATGGGCTACCCGATAAAATCACAGCCTTTGTATCGGCTCCTATTTCGGGCAAATGTGTGCAAGGATGAATTTCTGAATAAACATTTAACTCGCGTAATCTGCGGGCAATAAGCTGGGTGTATTGCGAACCAAAATCGATAATGAGAACTTTTTCTTCCATAATTGGGTGGCGAATTTCATAAAAAACAACCGATTAACCTTGTTTGGGGGAAAATAAAGTTTGGTCCTGTGGTTTTATGGAGGAATGGTATTATGGCTTTGAGTTGTTTATCATTAAACATATAGCCTCAGAGCCATAAAGCCAATTATGTATTAAAGATATCCACCAGCCTCAATAAATCAGGATTCAGCTGTTTGGTTTTATTGATAGCCTCATCAAATGAGGTTAGTACAACCTGGTTATTAATCAGCCCCGCCATCTTATTGGTTTCGCCCCTTAACAAGGCCTCAACGGCTGCATTTCCCAAACGGGATGCCAACACCCTATCGTAAGCAGTTGGTGTGCCTCCGCGTTGGATATGACCCAAAATGGAAACCCTCGCGTCAAAAGTAGGATCAACCTTTTTCAGATTCTCAACAATTTGCAAGGCTCCCCCGTGTTCTTCTCCCTCGGCCACTACTATAATGCTAAAGGCTTTTTTACTTTTGGTGGTTCCTACCAGCATGTCCACCATTTTTTGCCAGTCATTGTTCGACTCAGGTACTAAAATGCCTTCGGCCCCACCCGCTATGCCAGCCGCTAAGGCAATAAAACCAGCATGTCGGCCCATTACTTCTATAAAAAAAATGCGATCGTGGGAGTCGGCTGTGTCTCTAATTTTATCGATTGCCTCCACAGCTGTATTGATGGCCGTATCAAAACCAATGGTTAAGTCTGTTCCAAATAAATCATTGTCAATCGTTCCCGGTGCTCCGATACAAGGGATACCGTACTCTTCATAAAATAATTTCGCCCCTGTAAACGAACCATTACCACCGATACAAACCAGCCCTTCAATGCCATGTGAGTGCAAGTTATCATAAGCCTTTTTGCGGCCTTCTACAGTCATAAACTCTTTGCTGCGGGCTGTTTTTAAAATTGTTCCGCCCCGCTGAATAATATTGCTCACCGAACGCGAAGCCATGGGTACAATATCATTTTCAATCATGCCTGTAAAACCATGAATGATTCCCATGATTTCTACCTTGTTAAAATATGCAGTACGCACGGCTGCTCTCACGCAAGCATTCATTCCCGGTGAATCGCCTCCCGATGTAAAAACGGCTATTTTCTTCATGAGGTGAAACTATGAAATTTTACTTGAAGTACCACATGTTCACAGGTTAAATTAAAACTAAGAAATATTACCCTTTGATAATCAATCCCGAATAAGTGTAATTAATACAATTAGTATTCACCTAAAGCCTGGGTTCAATGCATGGGGTACAAAAAAAGAAACCCGAATGCCAACGACATTCGGGTTCAAATATATGATTGAATCGAAAAACTAGTCTTCGATGATTACTACTTTCTCAGTATTTGGCGACTTTACGTTCACCAGTTTAGTATTCAACTTGATTGCTTGTTTGCGATCCATTGAAGAATTTTTGTTTCTTCTATCTTTTCTTTTTAAACGTGTAACTGCCATGACTTTTTCTATTTAAAGGGCTGCGAAAATAATTATTTTTTTGCTTTATGCAAATCTTTTTACCATTAATATCCTAAAATTTTCATCATCGAAGCCGCATCCTGCTCCGGAGCAAAAACCTTATAGTCAAATGTTCCGTCTGCTTTTTTATCAATAACCAGGTGTTTGGGTGCCGGAACAAGGCAATGTTGAATGCCTCCATACCCGCCCAATGACTCCTGGTATGCACCTGTATGGAAAAATCCCATGTACAATGGCTCTCCATCCTGAAGTTTGGGCATAAACACCTGATTGGTGTGCGTATCCGAATTGTAAAAATCCTGGCTATCGCAGGTAAGTCCACCTAAATTGATGCGTTGAAACTCTTTATCCCATTGATTTAACGCCAGCAGAATAAATTTCTGTCCAATTCCCCAGGTATCAGGTAAGGTGGTTATAAACGAACTGTCAATCATATACCAGAACTCTTTATCGTTTTGCTGTTTTTGACCGATAATACTGTATAGGGAGCCACCGCTTTCACCCACTGTAAACGAACCAAATTCCGTAAATATATTGGGCTCAGGAACGCCACGAGAGTCGCAGATGGTTTTGATATAATACACAATTTGGTCAATCATATACGGATAATCATGCTCCACACCCAATGAGGTGTAAATAGGCATACCACCACCAATATCAAGCGTATCCAAATCCGGGCATACCTCTTTAATATCGCAATATACATTCACCAAACGGGTGAGTTCACTCCAGTAATACGTTGTATCCTTAATCCCGGAGTTCACAAAAAAGTGCAGCATTTTAAGCTTAAAGTTCGGATTGTTTTGGATATTGTTCTCGTAAAAATCCTTCACAATTTTATGGCTCATGCCCAAACGTGAGGTGTATACAAGGTAACCCGGCTCTTCTTCTGTTGCTATACGCAACCCTAATTTCATAGGTGTTTGGGCAAATTTGCTCACCACAC
>CALRRW020000009.1:0-11814 GCA_943370695.1 Comamonas sp. lk
CATTACCGGCACAATCTTTATTGTTTTTCACAACCGTTCTGTACAACATATTGCTGTGAAAAGAATCAACAAACGTGAGTGCTACTTTATCAAATGCGGGTGGGTAAAAACGAATCGCAATCGGATTGCCCAGTCCATTATTTGTTTCAAAGTTTGTAAGTTCGGTTTGTGTATTGGAATCTATTGGTTCATTCAATCGCAACTCAACCGTATGTGAATTGAGCGGATAAGCACGCAACAGTTCAGGTGCGGTATTGTCTTTTTTAGTACCATATACAGAATTTAAACGTCCGGGTGTTCCTCCCGTAATATCCATGCTTGCTGCAAGATTCTTGTTTCCACCACAGGGATTGCGCGGGTCTATTAATTCTATACTCCAACCTCCGTTTTTTTTCACATTGTTGTTATAGGCATCAGAGGTATAAGATAAATGATGGATGATTTTTCCATCATTATTTTTGAGCGTAAGCGCATCTTCATCATTCCCCAAATTGGGAAAATGATCAACACCTACCACATTGCCTATTGCCGAAAACTTAATCAGATTGGCGGTTGATGTTACAACCAAAAAACTATCCGGGTGTAACAAATAAGAGGGAAGTTTTGCCGTGCTTCCTGCATCTCCCAATGTCCAATCGGTCAATGATATCAGCTTATCCGAGTGATTGTACAATTCAATGTATTCGGCATCAGGCAAACCTATACCCGGTTCCGCATCCGAGAGTATTTCATTCATCAATACATCATACTGACGGGCAGTATCGGGAACATAATACGTAAATGGAAATGACGAATTGGGCACCATTGCATTTCCGCTGCAATCGTTTACTCCGGAAACGGAAACGATATTTGTTGTATTTGCGTTCAATGAATTGTTCAATAACAACCTTAATGTATCGTTTGAAACCACCCCCACTTCCCTTCTCAAAATGGAATTCCCCGAAGCGAACAACACACTTCCGTTTAACAGAGAAAGGCTGTCCATGGGTTCACTAAACACAAGTTGAACCTGTTTTGCCTGAAGCGCCATTGCTGCTGTAATTGTGGGGGGCGTTGTATCCAGAACATTTTCCCACCGTGAGTTTGCAGCCCCTGGTGTTCCTCCTTTCACATCATCGCTTGCTGCAAAATTTCGGTTACCCTTGCACAATTGTTTGGGGTTGTTCAGCTCAATGGTATACCCACCTTCCTCCTTTGTAGTTTGACCATACCACGATATATCATAATTTACCTGGTGAATCACTTTTCCAGTATTGTCTTTTAAGATTATGCGGTCGCCCGAATTGTTTAAGGAAGGCAACCCCGTTAAACCAACCACCTTTCCATAGGATTCGAAAAAAGGTATCGTTGCGCTTGAACAAACAATCAAAAAGCTATCTGCATTCAGCATAACCGAAGGAAAAACTGCTGTTGATGTTCCGTCACTGACCGTCCAACCCTGCAGTTGAATGGCCGTATCCGCATTGTTGTACAACTCTATAAATTCTTGTTCAGGTAAACCAACCATGGGCGTTGGATCCGGAAAAAATTCACTGATGATAACATTCCCGGCCTGTGCATTAAACGTAAAATAAGTAAACCCCAGTTGTTGAGTGACAGCCAAATTCCCTGCATTATCCAATATATCATTGACGATAAGCTGGTATGCATTGTTTGTAAGAGCCGTTGCCAGCGTAAGCAATACAACATCCTTTCTTCCGGTTTCAAATTTCACTGCAAACGGCTCCCCAATACCATTGCTTATGGTATAGGTTGCATTATCCAATGCCGAACTTGTTTCTACATTTTCATTAAACACCACTCTCAGCTCTGTATTCGAAACAACCTTTACCGAATCTAAAACAGGCGGTGTATTATCAATTATTTCGGGTCCGGTATACACCTCATCCAAGTAGTAATTCTGCGTGTTGCTGGCGGTGAATTTTAGGTACATTCCAAAATGGGCCGTGCTGTTAAACTCAGAGTCTTTCCCTGTTCCTTCCAATACATAATTGTTTCCACCGGTTGTGTCTGAAAACAATTGCCAATTGCCATCACTATCCCGTAGTACTTTTACCATAACGATATTATTGGGTTTGCTAACCGTTGCCGGTCGCCCGCCAATAATGCGAAACCGAGAGTTTCCTTTTTGCTTGTAAAGTGTAATGGAATCGGTACTTCCTGTAGCGCCACCCAACTGCACATAATAACCATTGAGGGAACCTTTGAGGTTAGCAGAATCACTCATTAAATACACCCGCATAAAATTAGATGTACTTGGGCTTGTGTTAAAGCGACACCAAAAATGCCATTCACCTGTTGTTATATTATTGGATGTAGAAAGTGATGCATCCTTTGCAACACTTCCTTTACTCTGCAATTGAAAAGAAGTATTTACCTGGAATAAACTATCGTCACCGTACCAAGGTGGATTGGCAGAAAAATTTCCATCAAGAAATGAATCAACGGTTTGAGCCCGGGATAAAAATATTATCCCGGTAAGGAGGGGTATGAGTAAATGTTTCATAATTAGGCTATGAAAAGTTACATAACTTTTAAAAAAATCAAAACAAAAAAGCCATGTACATAATGCTACACCATTTTATGAAAAGGTGGTGCCTAAAACTATTTATGAAATTATCTATATGCTTTGGAAATATTTATTATTTTAGCCGTCTATCAAGGAACCGATACAGTCTAAAAGCATAGCTGACAACCTGTAAACCAGCGCCTTAATATCAGTAATCAATTATAAACCGGCTTGAATGCGAATTTTAGACACCCAATTGGTCATTAATGCTATTTTGAGATTGTCGTCTGCATTTGCAATGGCTGTTTTGTTTTTGAGCTCCCCGCTGCATGCCAAAACAGAGGCATCCAATTGTTGCGAAAAGGTGGACAAAATGCTTTACCTTATTCAAAAGCTTCATTTTCACCCGCCCGAATTCGACAAAAACTTTGCTTCAGATGCAATCAATAATTACCTGTTTTATATTGACGGACAATGCCTGCACTTATACGAGAGTGACTTCATTGCATTGAAAGAAATCCAACGCAGGGAAACTTCAGCAAGAACCATTTTTTGCAAAACTTTTGAATACCTTGAAGGGATATACCCCAATCGCTTGATTGAAACCGATAGCATCCTTAAATCCTGCAAAACCAAAAAGATGGCCTGGCAAAAAGACGAAGCCCTCACTTTTTACGAATCCTTTGAAGCTAACTACCCCAAAACCCGGCAGCAAAAAACAAAAAGAATTGACGATTATGTGAAGCTATATACTTTGCGACAACTGGAATTTGCCAACAGGCTTGATCTTGAATATGAATTTGAAAAAAATGAAAGCCTGAAAAACAAGGCTATTGTTAAATTTAAAAACAGTGTCGACAAAAAGACCAAGGCTTCAAATGGCATAACAAACTATCTGGAAGAAAATTTACTGCAGGCAATAATCTTTACATGCGATCCGCACAGTGATTATTTTACACCCTCCAAAAAGAACCGGTTCACGCAAATGCTCTCCACCACGGTTGAGGTTTTCGGATTTACCTGCGATGAGAACCAAAATGAAGACATAGAGATTGTAGCCATCAGTCCCGGCAGCCCTGCATGGGCATCCAATAACCTGAACTTGGGCGATAGGGTTACCCAAATCAAGTTTAAAAACAAACCTCAAGTTGACGTTTCCGATTACACCCTTGAGGAGTTTAATAACTTGTTTGCAATGAACGATAAAGAAATGGACATTGTGGTTGTTAAGAAAAACGGTGCAGTGATTAAAACGCATTTAATAAAAGCTCTTCTTAAATCGGAAGACAACACTGTTAATGGTTATATTTTAGCCAAAGACTTTCCCATTGGTTACATCTCCCTCCCGAGTTTTTATACCGACTTTTCAAAGCTTTCTTCCGATGGTTGTGCCAATGATGTGGCCAAAGAAATTGTAAAACTTAAAGAAGATAATATCCAGGGTCTTATACTTGACTTGCGGAATAACGGAGGTGGTTCGGTTGATGAAGCCGCTAATCTTGCCGGCATTTTTATCGATGCGGCTCCTTTATTTATTGAACAAATACAATCACTGAAACCACAAGTAATCAAAGACCTAAACAGGGGTGTGATATACAGCGGACCCTTGGTGGTATTGGTGAATAAAGGAAGCGCATCCGCTTCAGAACTGTTGGCCCAGATTCTTAAGATGCAGCATCGTGCCATCATTGTGGGAAACACTACTTATGGCAAAGCAACAGGACAGGTAATTGTTCCACTCGATACTGCTTATAGCTTATTTAACCCTTCGCGAAAATACAACGAAACGGAAGGGTACATCAAAATTACCATTGAAAAATTCTATGACATTTCGGGAGCTACTCATCAAAAAAACGGAGTGATTCCACATATTGAATTGCCGGATTTATGGAGTGGAATAGCAAAAGGGGAAAACGCTTATCCCAATGCTTTATCAAATGATCAAATTGCTAAAAAAGTAAAAACAGATGCATTACCTGATGCTAAGGTTAATACCTGTTCTGCCTTAAGTAAAGATCGTGTTGCAGCCGACCATGAGTTTAAACGCACCCGCACACTGAGTGATACGTTGCGCAATTTGTATGTTTCCAATACCATCCCCCTTTACCCTCCTCAATACCGTGCGGTAATCCAAACTACCAACACTGTTGACAGTATTGTTGACACCGCTTTTTCGGGTGGTAACCAGCTTTTTACCGTTACGCCAAACAGGAACAATATTGAAATTATGAAGGCCGATGAATTCTTAAGAACACTTATTTCAGATGAAATTAACGACCTTAGAAAAGATATTATCCTTCGTGAAGCGTATCAGATACTAATGGATTACAACTCAAACTAAATATTAACCTTAAACCAAAAAACCATGAAAACAGCCTTTGCCTTCTTACTACTCCTTTTTATAATTCCCGGCACCAAACTGCATGCCCAAAAATTTACAAATGCCAGTGATTATTTTCAATTTATCGGCAAAGAATTTAAACAAGTATCTGATGAAATGTGGGACTATACCAGCGCAGCTGCTCATGGTAAAAGAGCGCGTGCGGTTGAAAACAAAAGAAAGGAATTGATTTCGCAGATTTCAAGTTCTATCGTTAAAGTAAAAGGACTGCCTCCGTTTGAAGGAAATAAATCCTACAGAGATTCTGTGGTATCTTACCTTCAGTTAAATAAGATGATACTTAACCATGATTATGCCAAAATTGTGGACATGGAAGAAGTTGCTGAGCAATCATATGATGCAATGGAAGCCTACATGCTTGCAAAAGAAATGGCGGATGAAAAACAAGAACGTGCAAGTGATATGGTAACTGCCGAAGAAAAAAAGTTCGCAGAAGAAAACAATATCACCCTTGTTGAAAATCCTGATAAAGTTGCCCGCAAATTAGCAGAAGCCGGAAAGGTTTATAAGTATTACAATGAGGTTTACTTGATTTTCTTTAAGAGCTACAAGCAGGAAATATACATGATTGATGCGCAAAAAAAGGGCAACTTCAATGCAATGGAACAAAACAAAAATGCCCTCATTCAAACCAGTGCCGAAGGCAAAACAAAGCTTGCAGCAATTGCCCCATACAAAGGAGATAATACAGTGAAGGCGGCTTGCCTTGAATTACTCAATTTTTACGAGAAAGAAACGGCTAAGTTTAATGACATCGCCAACTTTTATATTCAGAAAGAAAAATTTGATAAAATTAAGGCTTCAATTGATGCTAAAAGTGCTGCCCAAAGAACACAAAGCGATATTGACCAATACAATGCTGCCGTCAACGAGTTTAACAACGCCACCAATAAGTATAACGCAGTGAACCAGGAGTTGAACCAAACCAGAACCCGCTTAATTGATAAATGGAACAGTGCATCCGATAACCTGATTGATAAATTTGTTCCGAAAAGAAAATAACCAACATACCGAAACAAAAAAAGCCCGACTCAATATAGAGCCGGGCTTTTTTTGTGTATCATTTGCACCTGGATTATTTACTCAGGAACATGCTCTTTTCTTTCACCCAGTTTCTGAAAATAGGGTCTTGTAAATCCTTGATAAATCGGATGGCTTCACCGGTCGATTTCATTTCCGGACCAAGTTCCTTGTTTACACCTTCAAATTTATTGAAAGAGAAAACGGGTTCCTTAATTGCATATCCTTCAAGTTTACGCTCAAAGGTAAAGTCCTTCAGCTTTTTAGCACCCAACATAATTTTGGTTGCGATATTGATATAAGGAATCTGGTATGCTTTGGCAATAAAAGGCACTGTTCGGGAAGCGCGTGGGTTAGCCTCAATCACATACACTTTTTCGTTTTTAATGGCAAACTGGATGTTTAACAACCCGATAATGCTCATGCTTTTTGCCAGTTGAATGGCGTAAGTCTCCATTTGGTTTTTCACGGCTTCACTCAAACTAAACGGTGGCAATACAGCATTCGAATCACCCGAGTGAATTCCTGCAGGTTCAATATGTTCCATCATACCAATGATGTGCACATCTGTTCCATCACAAATCACATCTACTTCGGCCTCCTCGGCTCTATCCAAAAAATGATCAATCAATACGCGATTACCAGGCAAATCGCCAAGCAATGTTACCACCGCATTTTCAAGATCCTCATCGTTAATCACAATTTTCATTCCTTGTCCCCCCAATACATAACTCGGGCGCACAAGCACCGGGTAACCAACTTCCTTAGCTACCTTTATAGCTTCATCAGCATCTTCGGCAACACCATATTGCGGATACGGAATATTTAGTTCTTTCAACAAATCGGAGAACGAACCACGGTCTTCTGATAAATCCATGCTTTCGTAATCTGTTCCCATAATTTTGATTCCGTGTTCTTTCAGTTTTTTAGCCAGTTTTAATGCAGTTTGCCCGCCCAGCTGAACGATTACACCTTCCGGTTTTTCATACTCAATAATATCGAGCAAATGTTCCCAGAAAACCGGCTCGAAATAAAGCTTATCGGCCATGTCAAAATCCGTAGAAACGGTTTCGGGATTACAGTTTAACATGATGGCTTCGTATCCGCATTCTTTTGCAGCAAGCAAACCATGCACACAGCTGTAATCAAACTCAATACCTTGTCCAATGCGGTTAGGTCCTGAACCCAATACCACAATTTTCTTTTTATCGGAAACCACACTTTCATTGGCCCCGTCATATGTTGAGTAAAAATAATTGGTAGGTGAGGGAAACTCCGCAGCGCAGGTATCCACCGTTTTGTAGGTACGGATAATGCCCATTTCTTTGCGCAAAGCACGCACTTCGTCTTCTGTTGTATCAGCTCCCAGCAACCAGGCAATTTGTACATCACTGTATCCTTTTTGCTTAAGCTCAAGCATTAACTCGCGAGGCATGCTTTTTAAATGAAAACGCCTGGTATCTGTTTCCACCCTTACCATATCATTAATTTGGGTCAAAAACCACCTGTCTATTCTTGTAATTTTTTCAACCGATGAAATCGGAACACCCAAACTCAAAGCATCTTTTACAGCAAACAACCTGTCCCAGCTTGGATTCTTCAGTTTCTCTACAATTTCTTCAAGGTTGCGGCTCTGATATCCATCTGCACCCAACCCATTGCGTTTAATTTCGAGCGACTGACAGGCTTTTTGCAACGCTTCTATAAACGTGCGACCAATCCCCATTACCTCTCCCACCGATTTCATTTGCAAACCAAGTGTGGTATCGGCACCTTTAAATTTATCGAAGTTAAAACGAGGGATTTTTACAATAACATAATCCAATGCCGGTTCAAAATAGGCCGAAGTTGTTTTGGTTACAGGATTTTTTAACTCATCCAATGTATAACCTATGGCCAACTTTGACGCAATTTTGGCAATTGGATAACCTGTTGCCTTACTTGCAAGCGCAGATGAGCGCGACACACGAGGGTTAATTTCGATGGCAATAATCGCTTCGTCTTCGGGGTTTACCGAAAACTGAACGTTGCAACCACCGTTAAAGTTTCCAATGCTGCGCATCATTAAAATGGCCATATCGCGCATTCTTTGGTAGCAACTGTCGCTTAATGTCATTGCAGGTGCAACCGTAATGGAGTCGCCCGTGTGGATTCCCATCGGGTCAAAGTTTTCAATAACACAAATTACTGCTACGTTATCGTTTTTATCACGCAGCAATTCCAGCTCATATTCCTTCCAGCCAAACACGGCCTTTTCCACAAGTACTTCGTGTGTTGGTGATGCCGACAATCCGCGTTGCAAAGCCGCATCCAAATCTTCTTTTTTCCAAACAAAACCTCCGCCTGTTCCACCCAGCGTAAACGATGGGCGTATAACCAAAGGGTAGCCAATCTCCTGTGCAATTTCTTTTCCTTCTAAAAATGAATTTGCCGTACGCGAAGGAGCAACTCCTACACCAATCTCAATCATTTTTTGACGGAACTTTTCACGGTTTTCTGTGGTTTCAATTGCGGCAGTATCTACCCCAATCATGCGCACATTGTATTTTTCCCAAATGCCTAGCTCCTCACATTCGATGGCTAAGTTAAGGGCTGTTTGTCCGCCCATGGTTGGTAATACCGCATCAATCTGGCGCTCCTGCAAAATCTTTTCAATGCTTGCAGGCTCCAGTGGCCAAAGGTATACATGCTCAGCAGTTACAGGGTCGGTCATAATAGTAGCCGGGTTCGAATTGATGAGTGAAACTTCAATTCCTTCCTCTTTTAAGGAGCGGGCTGCTTGGCTTCCTGAATAATCAAACTCGCAAGCTTGTCCGATAATAATGGGACCACTTCCGATAATAAGTACTGACTTTATGCTGGGATCTTTTGGCATGATACTGATATGATATAATATGCTTGGTTTTTTAAATAAGATGATGCTAACGCAACTCCTAAAATTGGGCAAATTTAATCCAATAACTCAAACTACATTGAATTGTGGAAATTAAAATTTAACCGTTGTGAAAAGGGATTACTTATTGGCCTTTAGTTTGCCAAAACGACTATCCAACTTATAGCTTAAATACAGTGAGTAACTATAGTCTAATAATGAGGCATTCACATCATAAACAGGCTCCAAACGAGCCGTCAAAGCAAGACCATCAGCCAATGGTTTGGCATATAAAAATCTGACAAAAATCAATTGCCTGTTGGATTCGGTGTAACCGGGTTTATCAATGGAAACAGACTGGTAAATAGTGGTTCCTCTGGGTGCAATAAAACCCACTCCGTTCCAATAGCTGAGCATCAATGTAAGCTTATGGGATGTAGCCGATAGGTTGCCCATAAATGCCTGCCCATCTCTGAAAGGCAAATAACCCGAATTGGTGTTTTCCATAAAACTGAACGACATCGCATCCAATTGCACCTGGCTCAAAAATGCATTTTCAAATTGTTGGTTAAACACAATGCCTGCTGCCCCGTTAAACACCATCAGCATATTTGTTGTATCGGCATCTATTTGTCCGCCCCGGTGAAATGCCGTTCCCTGTAACGGAATCGACACACTGAAACCATGATCGTTTTTGATTAAAACAGGAGTATAATTAATGCCTGCCGTAAATTGTTCCTTATAAGGAGAGCCCCGTTCAATAAATTTTTCCCAATTAACCCAAAGGTCAAAAAAGGAACTGTTGCTTTCATGCTTCATTTGAAACCCGTTTTCAATCCTTCGCTCAATAGCACTGTTTATATCAAACAAGGGTTCGTACATCCGGTGCGCCAGCGCACCCTCCAGTGTTCCAAAAATGAACGATGTGTTTCTGTTTTTTATTTTAACCGAAAACGTGGGCAATACTTTGGTGTAAGGAGTTGTTCCACCAAAATCACTGCGAACAAATACACCCGCCTGCAGTTTTAAATGATCGTTGGGTTGAATAAATAAAGAGGGATTTAACTGATAACCCAATAACGTGCGGCCCTTTTCAATTTCGTTAAAGTACTCTGTATTGCGGAGGTAATCAAAATTGGTGATGGATAGGCCCCAGGAATTGCTATCAGGTGCATTGAGCGCGATGTTATCGCTAACCAAACGGTTGTCGAGCTGAGCAAATAATATATTCGCAAGGAGACAAAACACTCCAGCCAAAACACTCCGCAAGCTCCCTTTTGCATTTCGCATGTTTATAATTCCATTGCCCCCGCAACCAATTCGGCAATGTCTTTTACCTCAATATCCTGTTCCCTGTTATGGTGCTTTATACCATCGCGCAACATGGTCATGCAAAACGGACAAGCTGCTGCAACAACACTCGCGCCTGTTTCCAGCATATCGTCTGCACGTTCAAGGTTTACTTCTTTATTCCCCGGCTCGGCATCCTTAAACATTTGCGCTCCCCCTGCTCCGCAGCATAATCCATTGGCTTTGCTGCGTTTCATTTCCACCAAAGCAACATCCAGTTTTTCAATCACCTCCCGCGGTGCCTCGTAAATATTATTGGCCCTGCCCAAATAACAACTGTCGTGGTAGGTAATCCGTTTGCCGGCAAAGGCACCCCCTTTAATGGCAATCTTACCCTCCGTTAACAATTGATTGATTAGGGTTGTATGATGCAGAACTTCATAGTTTCCGCCAAGTTCAGGGTATTCATTTTTGAGCGTATTAAAACAATGCGGACATCCTGTAACAATTTTAGTAACACCATACATATTCAGAGTGGTGATATTTTGCATGGCCATCATTTGAAACAAAAACTCGTTACCGGCCCGTTTCGCAGGATCGCCTGTGCACGCTTCTTCTGTTCCCAAAATGGCAAATTTGAGCCCGGCAGCATGCAATATTTTGGCCACGGCTTTTGTGATTTTTTGAGCGCGTTCATCAAAACTTCCGGCACATCCTACCCAAAATAAAATATCGGCTGTTTCACCTGCTGCTGCCACATCGGCCATGGTGCGTACTTTAAATTCGCTCATTGGTTTCGCTTTTTAATTTCGTGAGCAATTTAGCAAAAAGGCGTTAAAACAAAAGAGACTGCCGTGGCAATCTTCTTTGTTTATATTGTTTACAAATAATAATTTGTTGAGTAAATCTTCAGCCAATCATTAAATGTTAAGATTAGCTCTCTGTTACAAGCATCATAATGCTAAAATGTGGTTTTTTGATTGCTTTTAGATTGGCCCAGAAAAAACAGTGTGAAACCAAACAAAAAAACCGCTGCACAGGGCAGCGATTTTTACACAAATCTAACGCTACTTTATTGCTATGCTGTTATAGGCAAACAGTTGTAGCAATAAAACCTGTATTAGTTTTTGATAAGTTTTCGAGTAGCGTTTAATCCGTTAGATGTAACCTTTACAACATACAATCCTGGATGGAGTTCGGCAATGTTTAGCAGTGTTTGTTTACCCGTAATATGTTGCGTTAAAAAAACACGCCCTTGAATATCGGTGATAGAAACAATACCGTTGATAGGCGCTTTTTCTAAATCAATATTCACTTCATTATTTGCGGGATTGGGATACAATCCAATTGTGCTAATATTGTCTGTTTTAGTTAAGCCTGTTGTCACTAAATCAACCTCCAAAAGTGTTCCATACATTGCATCTTGAAAATTGGCCGGATTAAAAAAGTGTCTGGAAATAACCGTATCGCTAATGGCATCATATTCAAAAAGTCCACCATATTGATTTTGAGCCGCCCCTCCACGATAGTTCATTCCATAAAATTTTCCATTAGATGCTTGCATAAGCGTACCTCTTGGTTGAGAACCTACCAAAATTGGGTCGAGCGCTTTTTTCTTGATATACTCACCCGTAACAGTATTGAAGGTGAAAATCACGCCATCGCCAGTTCCTGGAACGGTAACACCTCCATCTTTTGTTACACCATATAATAAGCTATCTT
>CALRRW020000010.1:0-11794 GCA_943370695.1 Comamonas sp. lk
CATGAATAATGGAACAGCCTTTTTTGTATCTTGCATTTCCTTTGATGTTTAAAATAATACAAACAACGGTTTTTTGCGCTTTGGCAATTATTGCTCATGCCCAGCAGCACCCTACCCAAATGGATAGTTTGGCTAAGGTTATAGATAACGGACAAGTTGTTGGCGTGAAAAGAATAGAATCTCTTATTGCATTTGCAGTTATCAAAAGTGATTCGGATTACACTCAGTCCAAAACAATGGCTCACGAAGCTGTTGAGGAATGTATAGCAATAGGTGAAAGGTCTTTGCAGGCAAAGGTGTATTATGAGATGGCACTTATTGACGACAGGTTTTCCAATCTGGATTCAGCAATTTATTATTACAATTTAGCGATAGCGCATTACGATTCTCAAAAAGACAAAAAGGCAATTGCAAAGGCATATAACCAAAAGGGAATTGTATTTGAAAGTAAAGGACAGTATGCAAAGGCATATGAGGCTTATATAAGTTCACTGAGGCTGTATGATGAATTAGATGATGAACATGGAATATGCAGCGAGTATTTGAACCTGGGACTGATTCATCATTACCGAAAGGAATTTTTAAGAGCAAACAGGTATTTTATACAGGCACTCGTTATCGCCCGAAAGTATGGATATATTGACGAGGAAGCTTCTGCGTTGAATAATCTGGGCATGAATAGCAAGGAGCAGAAAGATTTTAAAGCGGCATACAAATATTTCAAGCAAGTACTAGATATTGATGTAAAGGGAGGTGATGAGGCTAATATTGCTTATTCTCTCAATAATATGGGAACGATAAATGCGGATATGGGCAAATATCAAGAGGCGTTGGATTATTATAACGGCTCAGCCAGTTTGAAAGAAAAACTAAAGGATAATTTAGGTTTAGCGAATACCTACAACAATATTGGATTTACACTCTATAAATTAAATAGAATAACGGAGGCGGAAGCCAAAATGCAGAAGGCAAAGGAACTTTGTTTAAAATACGGATTTCAAAATGTACTGGTTGAATCTTACCGTTTGTTATATGACTTAAAATTTTCGGGTAAAAAATACGAAGAGGCTATTTATTACCTTCAATTGTATGACAGCATAAAGGACTCGCTCATTACAAGCGAGAGTAATCTGGCTATTCATGATTTAGAAAATCAATATAAATTGGATAAAGTGAATGATGCGCTTGCTTTAAAGGAGATTGAGATTTCAAATGCTTCACTTCTTCGCGGATTGTTTCTTACAGTTATTGTTATGTTGATTGGCGTGAGTTTATATTTTTTTTATAATGTAAGACGTACCCGTAAATTATTCAAAGCGCTAAATGATAAACATGAAGACTTGGTTCAGGCCAAGCTGAACGTGGAAAAAGCGACAAAGGCTAAATCTCAGTTTTTATCCATTATGAGTCATGAGATGAGGACACCCTTAAATGCCATCATTGGGATTTCCAATTTGCTGGAGCATGAGGAGTTTCCGGAAAAGCAACTGGAGAATATTGCCGTGATGAAATCTTCCTCGCAAAACCTCCTGCACCTTATTAATGAATTGCTTGATTTAAGTAAATTAGAGGCAGGAAGAACTAAAATTGCCTCAGAATCTTTTAGTGTGCAACGTGTAAGTGAAACAGTAAAAAGCATGTTTGCTGTTTTAGCATCGCAAAAAGGATTACAGTATACTGTTGAGTGTGATGCCGCCATTCCAAATCTGGTATTGGGCGATGAACTTAAACTTACGCAATCGATTACGAATTTAGTGGGAAATGCTATACGGTTTACCGAAAAGGGTTCTGTAAAAATGAAGATAAAACTTCTGGAATTGTCGAATCAAACGGCAAGTCTTCATTTTGAGGTGAAGGATACCGGAATAGGTATTCCTCGGGAGTTGCAACAAACGATATTCGAATCATTCAGCCAGGCATCATTTGAAATAAATAAAAAGTATGGAGGAACCGGGTTGGGTTTATCTATTAGTAAAAAACTGGTAGCTTTAATGGGCGGAAATTTGCAAGTTAAAAGTGAAGTGGGAGAGGGTTCTGTATTTTCATTTGACTTATCATTCCCTGTTCACTATGAAGCCATTGCCGTTCCTTCAGTAAAGCCAGCGAATACGGATAAGATATTTGCCGGTAAGTCAATTTTAGTAGCAGATGACAATGCCGTAAATGTTTATGTATTGAAGCAATTTTTGCAAAAATGGGGTGCTGAAATTGGCGTTGCTGAAAATGGAGTGGAGGCTTTAAAAATGCTGGATGCGCAACCCTATGATTTGGTGTTAATGGATATTCAAATGCCCGTAAAAGACGGTCTTGAAACCACCGAAGAAATCAGAAACTCAACAAAATCGTGGAGAAACATTCCGATTATAGCCCTCACCGCCTCTTATGAGGAGGAGATTAGTGAGAAAATTAAAGCGAGTGGAATGAATGGTCATATCATCAAACCTTTTATGCCTAATGACTTGAGGGATAAGTTATACCAGGTGTTTTAGTATTTTTTGAAGAGGCTTTTGATTTTCAGTGCCAATACTCCCCATACCGCTTCACGAATAATATTATTGGATATTTTAGATTGCCCAAGTGTTCTATCCGTAAATATAATAGGCACTTCCACCAAGTTAAAACCGTGCTTCCAGGCAGTAAATTTCATTTCAATTTGAAAAGCATATCCACGGAACTTGATATCGTCTAAATTTATTTTACGTAGCACATCACTTTTAAAACATACAAACCCGGCAGTTGTATCATGGATTGGTAAGCTCGTAATCATGCGCACATATTTTGATGCAAAGTAAGATAACATTACCCTGCTCATTGGCCAGTTTACTACATTTACTCCTGTTACATAACGTGATCCGATTGCCATATCTCCCCCTTTTTTGCAGCCTTCATATAACCGGGCCAAATCATCAGGATTGTGTGAAAAATCGGCATCCATCTCAAAGATATAATCGTAACCTTTGTCCAAACACCATTTAAATCCTGCAATGTATGCTGTACCCAAGCCGTTTTTTTCGGTGCGTTCCATTATGTTTAATGCCGGAAATTGCTGTTGCAGCGTTTTTACAATTTGCCCGGTACCATCAGGTGAGCCATCGTCAACAATCAGAATATCAAAAGATACGGGCAACGAAAAAACTTTTCGAATAATAGCTTCGATATTTTCCTTTTCATTGTAGGTAGGTATGATGACGATTTTTTTGTCCAAAACAGTAAAATTTGTTCAATTATAACGCAAAAAAAGTAAATTAAACAGTATATGAACAAAGCAGTGTTTTTAGACAGAGATGGTGTGATAAACCAGGAGATAGGTGATTATATCAAACGCAAGGAAGATTTTACCTTACTTCCCCATGCTGTAAAATATATTGCAGCCCTTCATCAACGGGGTATAAAAGTTATTGTGGTAACCAATCAGGGAGGTATTGCCAAAGGGCTTTACAGCCATCAGCAATTGGCCGATATGCATGGACTGATGCACAAAGCAGTGGAACAAGCCGGAGGTAAAATAACGGAAGTTTACTATTGTCCCCACCACCCCGATTTTGGTGAATGTTTGTGCCGCAAACCGGGTTCATTGCTTGCTCAAAAGGCTGTTGCCAAACATCATATTGTTGCGGGTGAATCCATTTTTATTGGTGATAAACAAAGAGATGTTGAATGTGCCGAAGGTGCCGGTGTCAAAGGGTTCTTGATTGAGGAAAACGAGGATTGGGGGAAATTGATTCAGCAATATTTATAAAGGAGGGCATGGGTTAATGGAATGAACTTAATTAGCCTAATTCCCTCAATCACCTATCAACCAAATTTGCTATATTGCACCCAATTATGAGCAGCCCAATTATAGCACCTTCCATTCTTTCGGCAGATTTTGCCAATTTGCAACGCGATGTAGAAATGATTAACCGCAGTGAGGCCGATTGGTTCCATGTGGATATTATGGATGGCGTATTTGTACCCAATATATCTTTTGGTTTCCCGGTACAAAAGGCAGTGCAAAAGCATGCTAACAAACCCCTCGATGTGCATTTAATGATTGTACAACCTGAGCGGTATATTAAAGAGTTTAAAGATGCCGGAGCGGCTGTATTGTCTGTTCATATTGAAGCATCAACACATTTACACCGTACCTTACAAGCCATTAAAGCCGAAGGGATGAAAGCCGGAGTGGCTATTAATCCGCATACCCCTGTTTCATTGTTAAAAGATATTATAGCCGATGCCGACCTGGTTTGCATGATGAGTGTGAATCCTGGGTTTGGAGGGCAAAAATTTATTGAACGCACGTATGCAAAATGTGCCGAACTAAAAGACATGATATTACAACAAAACAGCCATTGCCTTATCGAAATTGATGGTGGAGTGAATGATAGTACCGCACCTAAACTTTTGGCCGCAGGAGCGGATGTACTTGTGGCAGGAAATTATGTTTTTTCGGCCGCAGACCCCATTGCAACTATTGCTTCACTTAAAAAATTATCAAAATAATTTATTTATAAATACGTTGTTAAGTACCGCAGCTGCAAAATGTATCCGAATACGGTAATTGAATTGGAATACAATAATTGTTTATGCGGTACGGCACACCTAATTTTCGTTCATATATAATTGATGTTTAAAAAGCTTTTTCTGTTTTTGGTGGTTTGCCTTGTGTGGGGCACGAATGCTCAGGCGCAGAAAAATGCGATTATTTATGGTGTCATCAGAGATTCCATCGGTCGTCCTATTGCCGATGTGAATGTTACGGCTATTGGTACCGGTCAGCTTACCATTTCAAACGAGAATGGGTATTTTCAACTTTCGGTTCCACCAAATAGTCCTTTTGAAATAGGTATTTCCTATACAGGTCGTCCTTCCAAAAAAGTTGCGGTAAGGGCCTTATTACCTGCCGAACGATATGAACTAAATGTAAAAATGGACTACGGTGTGGGCCTTAATGAAGTAGTGATAACGGAAGAGAGGGACAGGGATAAAGTGAGTATGCAAACGATTGATCCCAAAACCGTGTCAACATTGCCCAACGCCTCGGGTAGTTTCGAGTCTATTCTGAAAACATTGCCCGGTGTAGTGTCCAACAATGAGATGAGTTCACAGTACAATGTACGTGGCGGAAACTATGATGAGAATTTAATTTATGTAAATGATATCGAAATTTACCGCCCTTTTTTACCACGCAGCGGTCAGCAGGAAGGACTCAGTTTTATTCATACCGATTTGGTCGAAAATGTAAAATTCAGTGCCGGGGGATTTGAGGCTCGTTATGGCGATAAACTTTCTTCGGTACTGGATATTCAATACAAAAAACCGAAAAAAATAAAATCCTCTGTGAATGCAAGTCTGATGGGTGTGATTGCACATTTGGAAGGGTCTTCAAAAAACAGGCGCTTTACTTATTTGCTTGGCGCCCGCTACTGGACCAATCAATATTTGGTTGGAACGCTTGATACCAAAGGAAGTTATCAGCCTTCTTTTACGGATATACAAACATTGCTTACCTATCATCTGAAAGATAATCTTAGTATAAGTTTTTTAGGGAGCTATGCCCAGAATCGCTACCTGGTTGTTCCAGAATCGCGCGAAACGGTTTTTGG
Source organism: Comamonas sp. lk (assembly GCA_943370695.1). GTDB lineage: Bacteria > Bacteroidota > Bacteroidia > UKL13-3 > UKL13-3 > UKL13-3. The sequence goes on from CALRRW020000010.1 coordinate 5,589, forward strand.
AACAGTAAAGCAAGCACTGGCGTTGCGTATCTTTTTTAATGGTTCCGATTTAATGGAATACAAAACAGGCATTGGAGCAGTTTCGTTGAACTATCAGTTAACCAAACAAACACAGTTAAAACTATACTCTTCTGTTTTTGTGAGTAGCGAAAGGGAGTTTTTTACCCTTGAAGGAGCTTATCGCCTGGAAGAGGTGGAAACAGATTTTGGAAGTGATAATTTTGGTAAATCGAAAGCCAGCAAGGGAGTAGGTTATTTTTTAAACAATGCGCGCAATGAGTTGAACGCGCTCGTTTCCAATTTTGGGCACAGAGGAACGCATCATTATGGAAATAATACACTGCAGTGGGGAGCCCAGGTGCAGGTTGAAAGTATTAAAGACGATTTAAATGAATGGCAATACCTTGATTCGCTTGGTTTTTCGAAACCAACATTGGTGAATGGAGAAATTGTGCTGATTGATTACCAAAATGCCCAAAATGTATTGCAGAGTTATAGACTCAATGGTTACGTGCAACATTCGCAAATGTTGTATAAGCCCAGCAATATGCGCGTAACATATGGTGTAAGAAGCAATTGGTGGAGTTACAATCAGGAAAATGTGATTAGTCCGAGGGCACAGTTTTCATTTGAGCCCAACAGGCAACACAACAGAACTGTTTTGGGTGGTGATAAAAACAGCAAGCTTAAAAAAGACATTATACTTAAAGCGGCAATTGGGGTGTATTACCAACCACCTTTTTACCGTGAGATGCGATATTTTGGAGGGACATTAAACCCGGATATTAAAGCCCAGCGGTCCATCCATTATATTGTAGGGGGTGATATGAACTTTAAGGCATGGGGACGCCCGTTTAAGTTTTTTGCTGAGGGTTATTATAAACAAATGGATAATTTGATTCCATATGAAATTGATAACGTAAGGATAAGGTATTATGCAACCAATTCATCAAGCGGATATGCAACCGGTTTGGATATGCGTGTGAACGGAGAATTTGTAAAGGGTACTGAGAGCTGGCTAAGCGTTTCATTATTGGATACCAAAGAGAAAATTAATGGACAAACAGATAAAGAAGGAAATACCATTGATCCCCATTATGTGCGCAGACCGACCGACCAGCGGGTAACAGTGAGTATGATGTTCCAGGATTATCTGCCCAAGTTTCCAAGCTACCGGATGCAGTTAAGTTTGGTGTATGGAAGTGGTTTGCCTTTTGGTCCGCCCGATAGAAACCGATATGGAGATACGTTAACGATGCCTAGTTACCGAAGGGTGGATATTGGATTTTTGAAAATACTGGTTGATGAAAATGACACCAAGGAGAAAAAAGGCTGGAAGAAACATTTTAGAGCGGCTCAAATCGGTATTGAAGTATTTAACTTACTGGATGTGCAGAATACCATTTCGTATTTGTGGATTCAGGATGTGGAAGCGCGCACCTGGGCCGTTCCTAATTACCTCACCGCCAGAAGAATTAATGTGCGGTTAATTGCTAAATTTTAAGCATAAAAAAAGGCAAGCCATAATATCGCACCGCTCAACCGCTTACCCTTGCTACATTCCTGTCCTGGGGGAGTCTGCAGGAGCTGGTCGTACCAGACTTGCCGCTGCAAAAATACCTTTTTTTTTATACCACACAAATGTAGTTTGAAATTAATAGTTTCGCTTCGCTGTTTTCAGTTTGCTGTTTTCTGTTTAATGTTGTGTGGTGAAAAGATAAGCAGAGAAAAGTAATACCCGAAAATTCATCGCTGAAGTCAGCAAACCGAAACTAAAAAACTGAAAACCGACATGCAAGAACTAGTAACTGAACTAACCACCCGGTTAGAAAAAATAGCTGAAGGAGGAGGAGCGAAAGCCGCAGCCAAGCAAAAAGAAAAAGGAAAAATGTTGGCACGCGAACGTGTAAATTATTTGTTGGATTCCGATAAGCCACAGCTCGAAATTGGTGCGCTTGCAGGTTATGAAATGTATGAGGAACATGGCGGATGCCCAGGGGCAGGAGTTGTTGTAGTAATGGGATATGTGAGCGGACGGCAATGTATTGTGGTTGCCAATGATGCAACGGTAAAAGCAGGAGCCTGGTTTCCAATTACGGCAAAAAAGAATTTACGAGCACAGGAGATTGCTATTGAGAATAAATTACCTGTTATTTATTTGGTGGATAGTGCCGGGGTTTATTTGCCCATGCAGGATGAAATTTTTCCAGATAAAGAACATTTTGGTAGAATGTTTAGAAACAATGCGGTGATGAGTTCGATGGGTATTACCCAAATTGCGGCAGTGATGGGAAGTTGTGTTGCCGGTGGCGCATACCTGCCCATTATGAGCGATGAGGCCATGATTGTAGATAAAACAGGCTCCATCTTTTTGGCAGGAAGCTATTTGGTAAAAGCTGCCATTGGAGAAGATATTGATAATGAAACCTTGGGTGGAGCAAGTACGCATTGTGAAATTAGTGGTGTTACCGATTATAAGTTTGAAAATGATGCAGCATGTTTGGATCGCATCAAACGTATTATGGATAAAATTGGCGATTTTGATAAAGCTGGTTTTAACCGAATTGAACCGGTGGACCCTGCAAAACAAATGGATGATGTATACGAAGCTGTAAATAATTTCTCAAAACCATTTAACGTATTGGAAATTATTGAGCGCTTGGTGGATGCGGGAAGTTTTGATCCATACAAAGAATTGTACGGGCAAACCATCACCTGTGGTTATGCACGTCTTGATGGCTGGGCTGTGGGTATTGTTGCCAACAACAGGCAAGTTGTAAAAGCCAAAAAGCCAAAACAAAGCGCTAATGATAACCCAATTGAAATGCAGATTGGTGGGGTGATTTATTCCGACTCGGCTGATAAAGCGGCTCATTTTATCATGAACTGTAACCAGAAAAAAATTCCGTTATTGTTTTTACAGGATGTAACCGGATTTATGGTGGGTAGCAGAAGTGAACACGGGGGGATTATCAAAGACGGGGCAAAACTGGTGAATGCACAGGCTAATTCAGTGGTGCCTAAGTTTACCATTATTACGGGAAATAGTTACGGTGCAGGGAATTATGCAATGTGTGGCAAAGCTTATGACCCGCGTTTGATTGCTGCCTGGCCAAATGCAAAAATTGCTGTAATGGGCGGTGAGCAAGCGGCTAAAGTTTTGTTGCAAATTGAAGAGGCATCTTTAAAAGCTAAAGGCAAAACGATAACAGATGAAGACAAAGCGGAGTTGCTTAAAACAATTACCGACCGGTATACCAAACAAACTTCTCCTTATTATGCAGCAGCCCGTTTGTGGGTAGATGCAATTATTAATCCGATTGATACGCGCAAATGGATTTCGATGGGGATTGAAGCAGCGAATCATGCTCCTATTACTAAGGAGTTCAGACCTGGGGTTATTCGGGCGTAATATTTAAAAAAGATTCTCCTAAATTAGTGTTTTACAATTTCTAATGAAACCCTTAAACAAATAAGGTGGTATGATAAGAATCGTAGTTGGATTGCTTTTGATGTCATTCGTTTGTTCATGCAATAAACCACAACCTGACCCGAGCGATAGACCTCGCTTTTTATTAAGTGAAGACTCCCGTGAATGGTTTAGTATCATAGAAGACTCAATTTCTATGAAATCTGATAATGGGTTGTCGGAGATATATAAAATTGGAAGATTTAAAATGACTCCTCTAACAACTATTAATGGAACATTAGGTTACGGAGAATCATATAGTTTAAGAATGACTCCTAGTTTAGGTGAGTTTGATTTTGGACTTGCTATTTCAAATGAAGATGGTCATGAGACAATAGGAATAACACATCTCGGTTTTATTTCAGGTGAATCACATTTGGTAATTCAGAAATTTTTAACTACATCTCCTCATGCTACCACATATTTTCATTACGTTCCATTTGGGCATGTACCAAATAGCTTGGGACTAACATATATTGGAGACACTATTATCAATAAAAGAGATTACCATGATGTTTTTGTGAATAGAATTAATAATGGTACTTATAATGAAGGACAAGAAATAAAGGAAATTTACATTTCTATATCTCTAGGGTTAGTCTGTTTCTCAACACTATCTTCTGTAACTTGGTATAGAGAATAGAAGTTTCTCTATGTTTGGGTAATTTGAGATAGTTTTACGGCTTTTTAATATCTGTTGATTTTGAGTATCTTGCATATACCTATTGGAGCATTATGTATAAAATAAAATCTTGTATTGTAGTACTCACAACCTTTGTTGTATTATTGATTTTGACAGGATGTTTATTCGAGAAGAATGATGGTAGCGGTATGCCATGCCCGACATCAAAGCGAGAAGAACTATTAGGTAATGTTACGATTGATTCAACTTTCAGGATTTGGATTAGACCTAATACGTTCAAACGGACATTTGTAAACTCCAATGGTGGTGTTTTTGCTTTATCGGTTGAAGAAACACTTGGAGGTTGGTATAATGAGCAGTTGGAATATATATGGGTAACAGAACCTTGTCAGGATGATAGGGTTTTAGTGAGCAGGGTGGAGTATGATAATATTACTTATTCGAGCCCTGATTTACCATTCGATATTCAGATTCGCAGACTTCTGTCTCTTGACTATAATGAGTTTTTAAAATACCAGGACACGCTATCAAATAAATCAGAGCAAATTGAGTTTTATGTTGGAGGGGAAGAAACCCGATTTTATATCTCTGATACTAACAATTCGTATTTTGAAGGATATGAACTTTTAGATAGTACTTACAATCAGGTTTATGTTTGTGCTGGAAATGTTGTAAAACAAGGGTTATATCCAACAAAATTTGTTTTACAAAAAGGAAAAGGACTTGTTGGTTTTGAACTTTCAAACAAGGAAGTATGGGCAATAAAATAATCATACTTTCTATAGGAATATTTTTTATAACGCTTTCGATTACTTGTAAGAAAGAGAAGGATGAAGGCTATCCTTCGTTTCCTTTAAGCAAAAATGCGAAAGGATGGTTTTCAGAAGTTCAAAATGGATCAGTATTTTTTAGGTCGAATAATGGACTATCTGAAAGTTATGATTTAAGAATAACTAGAAATAATGTACTTGGTACATTTAATGGTAAGCAAGGATTGGGGGAAGAGTATTGGCTAATTTGTGATCCAGCTTTGGGAGATGTTCACTTTTATTTCAGAGTTTCTAATGTGGACAATCCAGAACACATTGAACTGGACTATATGGATTATACTAATCACCCTAGGACTTATTGGGTTAGTCAATGGTTTTTAACGAAAGATCCATTTAATGAAATCAAATTTTATTGTAACTTTCAGGACAAAACAACGGGGTTGGGGATTCGTTTTATTGGGGACACAATAATAGCCCAGAAGAAGTATTCCGATATTTTCCATAATAAAATTATAATTGATACTGCAGGTACTAAGAGAGCAGTAGATGAAATCTATTTGTCAAAATCAATTGGACTGGTTGCTTATAGAACGCAAGACTCAATAATATGGTTTAGAGAATAACGATTCATTGTCAATATTACTCAGCTAATTAGCTATGAACTCCCTTAATCAACTGCAAAAAATCCTGCTCATAGCTGTTGCCAATGGGAATTTCATTTTCACCAATTTTAATCATTTTGTTGCGTACCTGTTCAATGCGTTTCAGTGGAATAATATAGGAACGGTGTACCCTGTAAAATTCGTTTGCTGGAAGTTTTTCAAGCATTACTTTCAGTGTCATGCGTGCCACAATTGTTTTTTGATGGAGTATATGCACTTTGATATAATCGTCCAACCCTTCTATATAAAGGATGTCGGCAATGCTTATTTTTACTAGACTGTAATCAGCTCTTATAAATAAGTAGCTGGAGGCAGTTTGTTTATGCACGTAGTGGAAATATTCCCTTGCCTTTGCCACGGCTTGTTCAAAACGTTCTTGTGTGAAAGGTTTCAGCAGGTAATCAATGGCACTGAGTTCGTAACTTTGCACTGCATACTCGCTATAGGCAGTAGTGAAAATAACCATTGTATCCTGTTTGATGGCTTTGTATAATTCTATGCCATTCAGTGATGGCATATTAACATCCAAAAACAATAAATCGACCGGAAATTTTTGTAAATGTCTTAATGCATCATTCGGACTGGTGAATGTTTTTTCCAGTTCAATATCGTCCGCTTGTTTGCAGAAATGTTCTATCACCTTTAAAGCCAGGGGCTCGTCA
>CALRRW020000011.1:0-11181 GCA_943370695.1 Comamonas sp. lk
GAGCGGAAACAGTTTGGATATCAATTGATGATTGGTGCAGCTTTAGGCGGTTGATGGTAATCTGCTGATTGTTTAAATCAATGAGTTCGGGCTCCAGCTCCAATGAACCGATTTGCGTTTTCAGTGCAAACGAATCGGGTTTACTGTTAAAGGCAAAACGTACATTGTTCAGGGTTAGTTTATCCATTTCAACACCTGGTAAAACGGAAGTTGTTGTATCGGGTGTGGCACTACCGGATTTTTCAATTATCACTTCAATATCGGATTCAGAAAGTTCCAAATTGTTTCCTTTAAACTCCAGTTTGGCCAAGTCTATATGTTTCATATCCAAATCGAGGCGGCCGATATTGGCTTTTGTATAAAAACCGCTCACCGCATCACGGAAAACGAAACGGATATTGGAAAGTGTAATGGTATTTACTTGCAAATCAATGGATGAAGCAGTTGTATCTTCTTTTGGGGAGATGGGTTCATCCTTTTTTTTAGCAGAAAAAGCATCTACTAAAAAATCGAAATTAAAGCTGCTGTCGGGTAGGGTTCTGTTTATGGTGGCGGTAACATTATGGAGTTTTAAATCGCTCACGGTAATACGGCCGCTAAGCAACCGGAGCATATCGACTCCTGCCGAAAGTTCCCCGACATAAACGAGTGTATCATGTTGCAAGTCTTCGGCAAATACGTTTTCGAGAATAATATTTTTGGGAAACCCAATTCCAATACGCCCTACTTCCACGCGCGTATGCGTTTTGCCGGAAACAAAAGCGGTTGCTGTGTTAACGAGTTTTTGTTGAATATAGGGAAATTGAATGGAAACAAGCAGCAGCAAAACCAGGCTTACAATGGAAATAATGAGCCACATGCCAATACGCAACGATATGTATATTATTCGTTTCACTTGAATACCCGCAAAATAATGGAAATAGCCCTGTTTTGCTAACGAAATTTAGCTTCAAGGGTCTGCATTTTTCCGGTGCTTTTGTTGTTTGTTTAATTGGTGAATACTTCAGTTAAAGTGATTAGACTAAAATCATGCCTGTTTTTTGATGCAAATGATATGGGGTATATCCACACGCTGTTTACATGCATGATGGGTAGTGTACCTCATGCAACTAATTCTTTAACTTACAGAAACGTAATAGGCAATTACTCTTGGTGTTGATTTGTAACAATACAACTATTCGTACCCGCTTTTCACAACCACAGACAGAATGGTAAATCTTTCGATTGATTTAATTTCACGAGATACATGAGCAGGGGCGATAATCACCTGTCCGGCATTGAGGGTATTGGATATTCCATCAATTATAATTTCGGCACTTCCGTCAATTACCAATACAAAAAAATCAAAAGCAGAAACCGTTTTTGCCAATCCTTCGCCTTTATCAAAGGACATGATATTGATATCACCGGTAGGCTTTTTAATAAAAGTTTGACTGACAACACTATTAGGAATGTAATTAATAACATCGGCCAGGTTCAGTGGTTTTGATTTTGCAATTAAGGTAGTATCCATTTTGGTAAATTTGGCTTCAAATATTTAAAAGTATTAAGTATATGCCGTTACAGAATTTTGGCATTTTGTTGTATGATTCACACATTTAGGTCTTGTAAAGAATGGGGCTTATTCAGTGATGAGATTGGATTATTCAATCTCCAGTTGGGTAAGTCTTTTATATTTAAGAGACTTAAAATGAGAGGTAGTTAAACCGGTAACCTTTTTAAATTGGTTTGCCAAATGCGCCACACTGCTGTAATGCAATTTGTAGGCAATTTCGGTCAGGCTTAGTTCATCATAAACCAACAGTTCTTTTACACGTTCTATTTTATTTGAGATAATGTGGTGTTCAATTGTTTTGCCTTCAACTTCCGAAAAGAGGTTTGCTAAATAGGTGTAATCGTAGTTGAGTTTTTCGGTTAAAAAATCGGAGAAATTCACTTTTGGAACTTCTTCTGTGTAGTGAATCATTTCGGTAATCACATTTTTGATTTTTTCAATGAGCATGCTCCGTTTATCATCCATCAACTCGAGCCCGGATTTAAGCAAACCGATTTTTAACAATTCACGTTGTTGTTCTAACATGGTTTCCAAAATCTCAACTTCTCCCAGTTCCACAATAACGTAGGTTAGTCCGAGATTTTTTAATTCCTGCTTCACCACCATTTTGCACCGAATGCAAACCATATTCTTGATATAAAGTTTCATGAAAGCATTAAATGCACATCGAAGGGATGTTTATTCGAGGGTAAAAGTAGCCAATAAAACGACTTAAACCGATTTACTGCTGAGAAACTGTGCATTAAAACGAAAAAAAGGCTCCGGGAATCCCGAAGCCTTTAGTAATTATTGATAGTTTCTTTTATTTAACAACTTCTACAAAATCCACACTTAACTCAACCCTGCGGTTGCGGGTACGGCCTTTTACAGATTTATTGGTATCAACAGGCATTGTTTCACCAAAACCTTGTGATGTAACTCTTAATGGATCAACACCATGAGTGATTAAATAGTCGGCTACTGATGCAGCACGATCTTTTGAAAGTGTCATGTTCATTGCGTCTTCTCCAACATCATCTGTGTGTCCGCCTATATTCAACTTATAACTCGGGTTTTCTTTCATCACTTTCACAATTGAATTTAAGATAGGATACGATACGGGTTTGATTGCAGCTTTTCCTGTTTCAAACTGAATACCTTGCAATGCTTTTTGGAATAACAATTTAGTTTCTTTCTTCAATTCAGGACATCCCTGGTTGGCTGCAGTTCCGGGTATGGTGATACATTTATCAATATCATCATATACACCATCTTTATCTGTATCAGGACATCCGCTATGAGTTGGATCTCCGGCTACCTGAGGGCATTTGTCAATTCCGTCATTTACACCATCGTTATCCGTATCAGGGCAACCGTTTGTGGTTGTTGGACCTTTCACCAACGGGCACATATCTTTTGCATCTTCAATACCATCACCATCTGTATCAGGGCAACCTCTGAAAGCTGCAACACCTTTTACATCCGGGCATAAATCTTCTTCGTCTCTGATTCCATCACCATCACGATCCGGGCAACCATCAAAGATGAGCACACCTTTTACATTCGGGCATTTGTCTTTGCTATCAATGATTCCATCACCATCAGCATCGGGGCAACCTTTTAGTGCTGCAGTACCTGCTTCATTCGGGCATTGGTCATCTTTATCGGCAATACCGTCAGCATCTTTATCGGGGCAACCATTTGTTGCTGCAGTACCTGCTTCAGTAGGACATTTGTCTAAGTAATCCAATAAACCATCAGCATCTGTATCAAAAGGACATCCTTTATCATCTACTTTAACTCCTTTAGGTGTTCCTGCGCATTTATCATATTTATCAGATACACCATCTTTATCTTCATCTTTAGCCATTCCCAAATTGAATCCTAATCCTAATGTTTGCAGTAAGAAGATATCTCTTCCTGATGCAACTGCTGTGGTTGTTTGCGGATTGTTATGGGCGGTATTCATAAAACCAATTGTTGCCTGGTAATTTACACTTAACACATCCGTTAAACGTAAGCGAAGACCGGCACCTGCAATAAGGGGAAAATCGATATTATTGGTAATGGTACTTCCTTTAAATTGTGATATACCAACACCTGCAAATAGAAAAGGAGCAAGTCTGGCGTCTTCTGGAATAAGGTATCCATTGTTTAATTTATACTTCAAGTTCAAATTACTATGAAGCATGGTTCCTTTAAATATAATATTATCATTTTCGTAATAACCAAATGAACCTAATGTTGCCATTAAAGTAGCATCAAAAGATGAATTGAGGTAACGAGAAAGTGTTAATCCTCCGGTAACGTTTTGCTCAAACGCATAAAATGTAAAATCGGTTATACTATTACCCAAATCACCAGCATAAACGTTGACACCTCCGATTCCTCCCAGGTTCCATTTGCGTTCTTTGGTTTGTGCATTTACATTCACTATAAATAGCGATAATATAAACATGAATAGTAGTTGTTTCAAATCACCAATGATGGAAAATTTGGAACTTGTTTTTGGTATAGTCTGCACCATAAATTTTGTATTAAGTGTAATTAAATTATTACGATACAAACTTACCTTAGACCATCTTCCCAAACCTTACATAAATAAAGGTTTATGTTACATTATTCACACATATTCCTGTTCGGTAATTTTAGAAAAGCTGTAGTGTTTCCTGTAAAAAAAATAACCTGATTGCTATGACACAATCAGGCTTTTTAACAATTACCAAACAATCACGTTTGGCAAGTATATTTTGGTGTTTAAAATATGATAATGAGGATGAGCAAAATAATGATAATGCCACCTACTGAAATATAGACTCCTCCATCCATTGTTTTAAGTTTTTTCTGGATGTCGGTCACTTCAGCATGCAACTGTTTTTTTTCGGTTCTGTTTAAATTCGATTTGTCCATCTCTTTTATTTCGGTGAGGCGGTCAACCATTTTTTGAACTTCCTGGGTTTGCACGGCCACTGATGTAGAGTCAGATGCTTTTACAGAAAGAGAACCTAACGTTAAGCAAAAACAGATAACGATAAATTTGAATATATTTTTTTTCATGATGCGTTGATTAAATTGGTTTGTTACCCTGGATAATTCTGAATAAAACCGCAATCACCGCAATGACCAAAAGAATATGAATAATACCACCTGTGTGGTAACCTAAAAAGCCAACGGCCCATATGATAACCAGTATTACTGCAATTGTGTAAAGTAAATTTCCCATAGTTTGTGTTGGTTAATTAATGAATGGCAATGCCGATTGTGGAAACACCCGTTGACAAATCAAGAAATGCTCCGATTCTATCATTGAAATGGTATTCTGTTCCGATATGTACATCAAGAAATACAGAACTGCCGCTGCGGTAATAATTTCTGTCACCTTGATAATTGTTGTCCCAATGTGAATTCACAATTGCAAAACCGAGTGATCCGGCTAAGTAAAAGTCCCATTTGGAATTGGCTTTTAACAAATCATCAAAGTAGTATGTTCCTTTTACGCCAATGGGGATAACTGTTTCGCTGTAATTGTAATATTGATAGGGATGTTTGGAATTTCCCCAATAGTAACTATTGGTGTAATGGTAAAAGTTAATGAATGGAGCCAGTGTAAAATTTTTGGCAACATCAAATTCGTAGTCGAGGTGAAATACAGGCAATGACCGGCCTACATATCCATAGTATCCTGCATATCCTCCTACGCCTAATCCGAGGTTAAGGGTTCTTCCGTATTTTTCCTGGGCATATCCACCGAAGTGGAACAGGCTTATCATTAATAAGGTTGTAATAATTTTTTTCATACTGCTATTATTTTTCATTGTTAACGGTTAATCCTTTGATGGCTTCACCTAGTTCATCCATATCGTGTCCGAATTCGGCTTTAAAATCTTCCCACTTGTCCTTGCCGTTTTCTTTGTACTCAACAATTTTTTTCCTCATGTTGATGTTACGTTGTTCCAACTCATCTATCATTCTTTGTTCAGAAGCTTTGATGGCTTGTTTATTGGCAATTCTGCTTGCTTTAAAGTCTGCAATTATTTTTTCATTCTGGGCAATTCTTTCTTCCGATTGTTGTTTAAATGATTCGTAATCGGCTATTGAGTCTTGCTGCTCCTGTTTTGCGTCCTTCAGGTCGGCTTTTGCATTTTCTACTTTTTGCGAAGGCGAACTGCATGAAACCAATATGGTGAGCATTGTGATAACAGATAGTGTGATGGTATAAATTCCTTTTTTCATGTTTGTGTTTTTTGAGTGGTTGTTTTTGTAGTTGGTTAAACAGTTTCCGGAAGCGGGGTGCTACAAATCGGCAATGATTTTTTGCAATTCTTCTTTTGTTTTACCCAGTTTGATTTGAATACGACCCATCAGTTCGTCATGTTTGCCTTCTACCAATAACAAATCGTCATCTGTGAGCAATGCAAATCTGCGTTTAAGTTTACCTTTAAGCTCGTTCCAGTTTCCTTTTAATTCGGTTATGTTTGTCATGTTCGTTTACATTAAGTGCGAAAGTATTTCCACATAACAAAGGTGCAAAAGCCGGCAATTTTAAGTGTTACAGAAAAATGGGTGAATGTTACATGATTCACATATTGTTGAACCGGGGTCAATCAGCATAAATCATTCATTTCACAGCCAGGTGAAATGAATGATTAGTTTATTCAATGCAGAATTATTGCGCAATAAGTTTGCCTGTTTGAATGGTTTGGTTGTTTTTGATAACACGGTAGAAATAAATGCCACGGGGCATATCTCCAGTTTCTATAGATGAGGTTTGTTTGGTAATATTGGTATTGATTACTTCTGCTCCTAACATATTAAACAATTTAAATGTTGCATTTTCGAATGAAGAGTGCTGGTTCACTACAATTTGCAATGATGCAGTAAACGGGTTGGGCGAAACCGAAAGGTTTTTTTCATTTGAGTTATCCATGGAAAAAAGTCCGGTAGAAAACGTGCAACTTGAAGGAATGGTTACTGAAGTTGTTGAAGTATTTAGTGCTCCTGTGGTGGTGAGTGCGCGGCCATTCAGCACAACTCCTGTGTTAATTGCACTCATCGCTGCATTGTTGCAAATAATGGTTCCGCAAAATACGGAGTAGTTGTTAATGCTCACAGCTCCTTCAACTTTCCAGTATACATTTTTAGCTTGTGCCCCATTTGTTAACAGTACTTTTGAATAGGTACTGGTTGACAATGCTCCGTTTATTTGAATCACAAATACAGCATCGGGATTACCAAGTGCATTTAAATAAAGAGAATCGGTAAAAGTTGCAGCTCCGTTCAGGCGGTATGTATGTGGTGTAAGTACCAGGTTGTTTCCCAATGCTGCAGGATACAACAGTTCAATATCATATGGTAATGTATTGATGTATTGGTAAGCTACTAATAAATCGGCTGCACATTTTGCCGTTGAAATATCGGGAATGGGATGAACAACTCCGGTTACTATTAATGAATCAAAGCCTGTTGTTAATCCGTTGTTTGTTCCAACATCTCCGGCTATTGTTGTTATTCCTGTATTGGAAACGGCACCATCGGCCGAAAATAGTGCATAGCAAGAAGCTGTTCCCAAATCGGGAGCAACGGGTCCTGTAAGCGCAGGGCTCCCGCAACCAATAGGTAAATAAGCCATTACACCATCAACTGATACTGCTCCTGTTGTAGATAAAATTCTTCCTTCAAGGGTATCTCCTGTATTCATATTAATGGCGGCATTGTTTGCAATCATTGTACCGCGCATGGTTGTTCCGGCAGCCATTTCCACAGCCCCCTCTATTTTCCAAAACACGTTGCAAGCAAGTGCACCATTGATAAGTTTTACTTTTGCATTTGCACTAGTGGCAAATGTTCCATCAATTTGGAAAATGAAAACAGCATTTGCGTCTCCCTGTCCGTTTAAAATAAGATCTAGATCCAGAGTGGATGCTCCTGCAATTGCGTATACACCTGCAGTCAGTGTTTGTCCGTTACCTAATGCTGGTGCCGGGAAAAATGCCGGTACAGCACTATCCAATTGGTTGTATGCAATCAGTAAATCGGCAGCACACTTTGCACTTAAACTATCTTGTTCATGCATGGTTCCATTTACATTTCCAAATGCGGTATTTGACCCCATATTGGTTCCTACATTTCCGGTAATTTGAGAAACACCGGAGTGGGCCACTGCGCCATTGGTTGAGAACAACACAAAGTTTGCTGCTGTTCCTAAATTGGGTTTTACCTGTGCTGAACTTTTTTCTGTAAAAAGAAAAGGCGTTATAGCTGTTATGATGATGAGTAATTTATTTTTCATATTGATTGTTTGTTGATGTGAGTGGGTATTGACTTTATTATGGTTTGGTAATGGTATTGCCTGCAAGTGAAACAGAACCTGTTCTTGTCAAGGCTCTTCCTTCAAGGGTTGCTCCGGTTTGAAAAGTGATGGACTCCATTACAAAAAAGGTTCCCTTGAGTTCCGAAGTTGTTCCGAAAGTTGCAGAACTTCCTACCTGCCAGAAAATATTTGCGGCTTGTGCACCGCCACTTAATATTATTTTACGGCCGGATGTAGTGGTGAATGTTGATTTCATTTGAATGACAAAAACCGCATTCGGATTTCCTTTTGCATCAAATGTTAAATCACCTGATGAAATGGCGAGCGATGATGTTGATTTGTACAAACCGGGAGTGAGTGTAAGCCCTCCGATATTACCTGATAACGTTACAATTTCAGAAGTGATCCGATCAGTGGCATCATTGTATGCAGCAGTTAAATCAATTTTACCCTGATTGGCAATGGAATCCGCAATGTGTAATGTTCCGTTTAACACACCGGGAGGGAATCCATCTACGGATGAACCGGGACTTAAAGCGAGATCGCCTGTTATTACTGTGGCGCCTGTATTGCTGATAGCTGCACCTGCAAGTATGGCAATTGAAGATGAACCATTCATCATCACGGGTTGTTGTGCTATTGTTTGAGTGGGCATCACTGAGGGGTTGCCACCTGTTGTATTTGTTGTGCCGCTGGTGTTTGTTGTTCCTGATGAAGCAGGGTTGCTATCATTTTTTTTGCAGGCAGCAATCAACATAACCGAAGCTATTGCAAAGGCAATTAGTGTTTTGATAATATTCATTTTTTAAGTTGGATTTCCGCAATGAGCGGGAAGAAACGTGAATCATTTTTTCACGGTGTAAAGGTGCCGGTCTTTTGTATATCATTTGTTACACAACCTTGTACAATAGTTACATCATTCACACATTTACACTCCTGCGGATTGCTGCATGGCTTCTGTAAGGGCCTTGAAGTGGGTGTCAAGGTACTTTTCGACGGTGAGGCGAGCCATCAGGTAACTTACGGTTGATTCTGCTCCCTGGTTGAGGTTTACGTGTGTTTCTTCTAATCCGTCATAACAGCCACCTGTGCATGGATTGTAAATAATCTGGTGTAAATGATTGTTTCCAAGAAACCAGTTAAAAGCAGTTTCCATTTTTTCAAGGTAACTGTCGTCCTCAAACACAATGTGGAATTTTCCGAGGGCGATAATTGTATAGGCCACATCAATGGGTTGTTCTCCGAAGTCGGCAGCTGTCGATCCTTTAAGCAACCAGCTTCTGTTGGAGATGAGTTTGATGCCTGTTGGCGTAAAGGTATGTTGCAGTAAAAAATCGAAAGAGGACCGGGCTATTGATTTAAATGTTTCGTTACCTGTTGTTAAATAAGCACACAACATTCCTTCGGGTAAAATGCTGTTTCCGTATGTTAAATAACTTTCAAACCAGTTCCAGTTTGTTTCGCTCTCATGCACATACATGCGTTCGAGCCGACCGGCAAGTTTTTCGGAAAGGGCAATATTATCTAAAGAGGGAACTTTCTGGTTGTAATAATACAATCCTTTGAGTGCAAAAGCGATTGCCCGGGTTGAATGTATTTCTGCTATGTGCACGAATGCTTTTGCAATAAGCCGTGCAGCAACAGATACATATGCTATGGGTAAAATATCCTTTAAGTTGATTAGGTATCCCAGTGCCCAGATGGCTCTGCCGTTTGCATCATCAAGGTTGGTTTCCGAATTGTGTTGTGTAAACTGTTTTTCATCGTTTACATAATTTAAGAAACGCCCGTTTTCTTGCATGCAATATTCAATAAAATGCAGGTAGGTTAAAATAATGTCAAGATCATTCGCATCCCTAGTAGTTTTATAGTGCATGCACATTGCTATCATGGCTCGTGCATTGTCGTCAAGGGTGTATCCCGAATCCATATCGGGGTGATTAAGTTTGGAAAATTGAATCATTCCAAAAGTGGTAGTGAGGTTTTTGATGTGGGCAAGATTGAGAACGGGTAAACGGTATTGCAAAGAAAGACCTGCATCCGAAAACTCTTCGAATAAGAGGGCATGTGCCACGGCAACATTTTCCCAAGCTGTAGAAACAATTTTATGCAAGCCGTTTGCCACAAGGTTTTCCCGAAGCTGGTCGTCACCTAATAACCTGATTACTTCCTCTCCCAATTGCTGGGGATTTTCAAATTCAATAAGGATACCTGCATCATTTCCCAACACTTCCCGTGCATGTGGGATGGGAGTTGAAATAACGGGGCAACCACAACCAATGGCATACGAAAAGGTTCCGCTAACAGCCTGGTTGGGGTCTTTGGATGTAAACAAATAAATATCGGTTAACTGCAAATATTCCAGTAAATCGGGTAGGGGTAAGTAATGATTGATGAATGTAACGTATTCGGTTAAGTGCAAGGCGGCAACTTTTGCTTCCAGCATCATCCGGTATTTTTCACCTTCGTGTTTGATAACAGTTGGATGGGTTTTGCCGATAACCAAAAATAACACATCGGGATTTTCGCTGATAATAGCGGGCATTGCATCCAGGGTTGTTTCAATACTTTTTCCGGAACTGATTAACCCAAATGTAGAGAGAATCTTGCGTCCACCGAATCCGTATTTTTGTTTAAGCAATTGTTTGTCCATATACTGAACAAGATGGGTTCCATGGGCAATCACGGTTATTTTGTGCGGGGCTACACCATAATCGGATTGCAAAATTTGTGAGGCACTTTTGGTCATGACCGTAATTGCTTCAGCGGCCAAAACGAGGCTTTGAACATACTGTTTTAAAGTAGGTTCGGGATGAGGCAATACCGTATGGAAAGTAATGATGGTGGGTATGGTAAGTACATTTATCAAATTCAGCAAACTCTCTTCCTGCCCTTTAAAAAGGCCGAATTCATGCTGTATCAGCACCAGTTTGTTTAAGCTGTTGTTGTTAACAGAAAAGGCGAGTTGATCAAAAGAATTTTTCTCGGAGGTGTTCAAGATGTATTCAACGTTTTCATCATACCTGTGCTTTTCACTTTCCGATTCAAGCGCGCATACTTTTAACCTGAAACCATGGTTAAATTTATTGTTGAGTGCTTGTATCAAATCACTCGAATAATTGGCAATTCCGCATTCCCGTGGTGGGTATGAAGAGATAACAAGAACTTCGGAAGTTTTATAATTATTCATGATTAAGGGTATTTAGCATGAGCTCCTGTAAAAGTTCGTCAAGGCTCACAGAAGCGCAGGCAATTTGATTATCGGCCGCACCGTAATAAATATATAATGTATCATCAAACAAGGAGGTTCCCGTTGGGAAACATACATTGTTTACCT
>CALRRW020000012.1:0-10997 GCA_943370695.1 Comamonas sp. lk
TACCATTTTGAAGATCAAAATTGTATCGAACCCTTCGGATACCACTCAAGTAATATCCATCAGTCCACTGGCAATCGGTATACACAATATCAACTAAGGTGTCATAAGATACTCCATCAAATGTTGGTCGCCTGTTGGTAAATCCGGAGAATGCAAAATTGTAATTGGTTGCAGTTGCTCCTGGTGCTTTTTCATTTGCAGGAATAGGATACGAAATAGGTGTTTGGTATAAACTAGGATTGAGTTTATAAGCACTTAACAAGATACCGTTCTTTACAGAGTCAATACAAACAGTAAATTCATCAGGCAAATAGAAGAATGAATCGACCGTAGCCGTGTTATCACCCCAGCTCCAAACCGAGTATTTGATATCATCCTGAATCGTATCTTCATAATGAACCCTGATAGATTCTCCTTTATGTCTCAACCTGCAATTAGCGGGCTCCATTTCATATTTAGCCGATAGGTTATTGATACGTAAGAAGCGGTGGTACCAAACAGTATCCGACATACATCTTGGCCAATCACAATCTTGATATTGTACATCCACAAGTGTAACCAAAGTAGGACCCACAAATGTTGTTCTCCAATTAATTAAATTGGTAAATTTATACGTATAAGTAGCAGCGGCTCCGGGAACCGGGGTATTGGTACCAGGGTAAATAACCGGTGCGGTAATATCAGCATCATAAAATGCCTGATTGGCTTTGTATACCGAATAATCTACATTTCTGCGAATACTATCTTTACAACCACTACCAATAGCCAAACCAACCGTTACCCAACCTTGTGCAGTATCTGCAGGAGGTGGTCTGTTAGCAGGTGCATTTAATCCATAGTGCCAAGCAATTACGGTTCCACCCGGTCCCGTCCATTGTGTAGGCGGTTGGTTATAATTAGGTGCAGTAAAGAAAGGAGGAGTGGCTAACCCACCAGGAGTAGGTCCACCTTGCCAGCTCACAAAAGCATCTAATGCACACGGTGTTCCATCTTGTCTGTCGGCAAGTGAGTCAAAGTTCATCAAAATAAATGTTTGACCACAACTTGGCAAAACACCCGGGAATTGTTGGAAACGGCCCATTAGGAAAAATACGCCATTAGGAGATGCTCCCGGACATTCTTTTCCGCGTTTGGCCAATCCTCTTGCATCTGCTTTGGCAAATGGCAATTGAACAGTGGCCTCCATTTTACAATCAACAGAGTCAAGTTGCGAAGAATCTGATACTGCACCAAATATCCCTTTTGTACTTTCGTTGTTAAACGAATCCTTCAAGTTCATCCTTACCGTTAAACAACGGGTAATGGTTCGTCTGAAAGCATATTGATAAAAAGTAAAACCTGGTCCAACCAAATCACTACCGTTAATCGTGTAACGTTTTCCGTCCCATGTGTATGAGAACGACTTACCGGGTTCCACCCTTGCGCTACCAATAACAGGGTATTTACCATTTTTATCTACAACGCTTTGCCTGAAAGGGTCAGGCAAATCCCTCACTTGAATGGGTTCGCCTTTTTTGAGGTCAGTTAAACCCATGTCCATTGTATCAATTCGCGCCCACAATCCAAAAGGAGCAGGTCCGGTACCTTGAGTAAGGGACCATTGTCCAGATACAGGATTCAGGTAAATAGGATTATTCCACCAGGTGGCGTCAGCCGGATCAATCGGTATTCGTGGTGGCCCAGAATTACCGTATGCTGCAGGATCCCACGGCATAAAGTCATGTCCACCCGAATACCAACGGTAAATAGTATCCCAGTTAGGATAAAAATGACGAGGTAAGGTATCATACGAAAACTTACAATTCATTTTACCTTCATAGGTTTGCCCATTCATGATAAAATAAAAATCACTATGAAGATATTGCTCTAAAGCTGTAGTCCACAATCTTGTGGTATCCGGACCAAACACCATGTAGGTTCGTCCGTTATCATATGAAATGGAATCCAATGGTTGAATAGCGGCAACTTGCGGCCATCCGTATTGTGGTCTCGAAAACGAAGTACACTTCGGAGCAAAATCATCATCAAAGTCCCATAAGCGGTATACTTTTCTGGATTTAAAACTCGATGAGGTATTTACAAAATCAACGGTATCTGTTGGACCGCATTGATTTTTTTGATATGGCGCTATCAACACCGGTGGTGGTGATGTTTTTTCAATTTGAGCCGTTGGACCAATTACCCTTGCACCATAACCGAAGAATCTATACCCCCCGACCAATGTATCGGAAATGGTAATAAGACTATCCCGGAATGCATATAAGGTGTCATATTGGTTTGTAGTTGAATTAAAAATTGCGGTATCAATGGTTATCTTAACCTTTGAAATAACTGTATCAACATTAAAGGTACAAGGATTCACAATATATACAGTTGTATCCTTAAACACATTGGTTTGTATTGTTTTAGTAGTAATAAAATCAAAAGGCAATGTGATTGTATCCCTCAGCACTCCGGGCCCTTTAAAAAGAACGGCATCGTTACTGATGTAATATACCGGGCGTTCGTACTTACGGTCGGCATTTACATAGGCATACAAGGTATCTTGTCCTAAGTAACTTCCTGCCGACATTTGATACGAACCTGCATACACTAACTTACGCAAAGGCTCTCTTCGAGTAGTTCTGTATACTGTATCAAAAAACTGTCTTGGAGCCGCATTGGCGTCTATCGCATCATTATTTGCATAAATTGTTTTATCCAAAAAGATGTCATTGTTAAAAGTGGCACCGGCATAATAAGTATGGGAAATTGGAACAGGTCCGCACACATTGCTGATAACCAACCTCACAAAGTAAGACTTCATCCCACCCACAAAAGTATGGCAAGGTGTCCATGAGGCACGGTCAAAATTTAATTGCTGAGAATTAGGGTCATCAAAAATCCACACAAAATTACCCGCGGCAAAGTCAATAGGTGTTTGTTTAAAACAAATAGTAGCACTGTTGTAACTACCGATACACACTGAATCCCTCGACTCAGGATTTGTGGCCGATTTTGTTGTTACGACATCAAACTCAAAACGAATGTTTTTAGGAATAGGTTTAGAAGCATTTGCAGTCGTGTATCTAATACTATCTGTACAACACGTTAAATCCGTTATCGTCATTCCGGGATTAAACTCTCCATTAATATTGTAATCATGCCCCATGGTATCATACGCTTGTATTTCGTATAAGTCAAAAGGAGCTGTAGCAGTGTATGATGTCCCATCACCGAAATCATAGGTAAAGGATTTAAGGGTATTTAAGGCAACAGGTGTTGTATTGGTAAACAAAAAGTTTGAAGTGAAACAAGGGCCCGAACGGCCAAGCCAAGTAAATTTAGGCTCCAAAACCGGCTTCACAACAATAGGTGTTGTTTGTTTTAAAAAGGTATCTTTTATACAACCTAATGCATCAATTGCCCTCACCGAAACATTAAATACACCAGGGAAGTTGTATTTATGGCACTGATTAGCATTGGTATAGGCAGTATCAAAAAAACCATCATCATACACCCAAACGTATTTTACAATAGGATTACTTGGTGCCGGTGGTTGTATTGAATTATTTTGAAAACACACCTGATTGGTTTTAAAACACTGCGTATCGGCTGTAACATTCACAAAAATTGGAATAGGGCGCGCATACACTGTTACTGCCAGGGTATTTGATGTAATAGGGCCTCCACTGCTTAAGTTCACTCTTACAAAAGGTGCATAATTTCCTGCCACATATTGATACGATGCATTCGGAGCAACACTATTACTTGAAGTGCTGGGAAGAAAGAAATAATCATAGTCCTTAACCGTTACCCCTGAAGGAAGACCCGTTACATTCACAATAATGGTGGTTAAATTTCCCTCGCAAATAATGGGGGGAACAGCCGTAATCGTAGCTGTTTGTGCTGTTGCCACAATACCGGAAAGCAATAAAATGCATAACAAAGCCGTGGCCTGCATTTTTTTGCCTACTGTAGCAATAAAGGTACTGCTTTCACTTCCCTGAAGTTTCTTTGCAGTGCGCATTTGGTTTAAAAACATAGTTGCTAACATATACTTAATATTTAATAATTTCAATTTTTACCTAAAATAACTTTAAAATATCAACTTTAAAATACCCCTTTTAGGACTGCTTTCATTTTCAGCACCCTTATACTGATACCTAAATATCCAGTTATAGGTTCCGGGTAAACAAGGATTGCCATTTCTAAAATCCTTTCCATCCCAAGTATTCTCTTTGCTGTTACTTTGAAAAACCATCTTGCCTTGTTTATCATAAATAGTGAGCAAAAAGAATTGTTCATTTTCAATTACAATTTTAAACACATCATTCAAGCCATCTCCATCAGGAGAAAAAGAACCCGGAATAGTAAGCTCCTCAACAACAACCTCTTCTGTATTCGGATTAGACGGTGGTGGTGATGACTTTGCCTCAGCAGTTGGCTTTGGTTTATTGGGTACAGAAACCGTTGGTTTCGGTTGCGCAACAGTTGTTTTTTGCTCTACAATCACCTCATTTGTTTGTTTTGGCAACACAACCTCCGGCTTGGCTTCTATCACTTGACGGCCTGACGACTCCGTAACCGGCACTAATCTTTCTTTGCTTACAGGTTTAACTGTACCTTTTTGTGTCGAAACCGGTTGTTTAATGGGTTCAGGTGATGATACAACCGGAGGTGCAGCAACAACTTCTGTTGGTTTCGATTCAATTACAGGTGTTTCTAAAGAAGATACCGCTTTCCCCTCTTGCTTCTGAGCAATGGTTGAACCGGCATTGTTTGGTGTATACAAAACATAACCGGCCACAACAGCAGCTGCAACTGCAACTACTGCAATTATCTTAACCACTATAGCTGAGCCTTTGGCAGCAACCATAGCCGAACCTGCAGCACTTGATGCCTGGGCAGCTTGTACTCCTTGCTGAATACCTTGCCACACATCGGGGGCTTCGGGCGAAAAGTTTTCAAAACTTTCCGTAAGCAATTCATCTATATTATATTTTTTACTCATTGTGTGCCTTTTTGTTGTTGTTTGATAATAGCCTGCTGTAATAAAACCCGCGCTCGTGAGAGCTGCGACTTGGAGGTGCCTTCATTTATATTTAACATCTCGGCGATTTCAGCGTGCGAATACCCTTCCACGATAAACAGGTTTAATACATTGCGATAGCCCGGAGCCATCTGTTGTATCAGGGCTAAAATTTCTTTTTGCCCTATCTTATCTACCGTGTAATCATGGTGTGGTTGCTGGTGCGCAGCATCCACATCTTCATGGTACATATACTTTTTTTGAGAACGATAATATTCCAAAGCAGTGTTCACAAATATGCGTTTCATCCACCCCTCAAAACTCCCCTGAAACCCAAACTGCCCCAACTTGGTAAATACTTTTACAAATCCGTCTTGTAAAATATCTTTAGCCTCATCGTAGGTATTGCTATACCTCAGGCAAATTCCAAACATTACCCTCGAATACTTTTCGTACAGCAGTTTTTGAGCCTTGCTATCGCCTTTTAAACACGATTGTAAAAGTTCTTGCTCGATTAATGGGTCCACGCTGATATACGAATTATGTTGATAGATGTATAGATTTCGAGTAAGGTTGCAATGTGCTTTCTTTTTATTAAAAGTTTCTTAAACCCACAAAATTTCCAGCATTTACACTTACTTTAGTGCCACAAAATATAGGCAATTCATTGGTTAAGATACAAATAATATTTTTGTGTGTAATATGGGGACTATTGATGCAAATAGCCCGGGGGCAGTCTGTGCATCCACCTGCCAAAACCAACAAGACTGCTTTTATTGAAAATACGGGGCAATGGGACAATCAGGCACACTTTATGGCCAAATTACCGGGGGGGGTGGTGTATCTTGAAAAAAACGCATTTCACTTTTTGTTTCAGCACCGGCAGGATGTAGCCGCAGCCTTAAAGCATCCGCGCATGTTTGAAGATGATTTTAAAGCATACACCATTCGCAATCATGCGGTGAGGGTAAGTTTTACAGGAAGCAATGAAGATGTAACAACAAGCGGCAAGCAAAAACAAACAACTTATTACAACTATTTTATCGGCAATAATCCCAAATACTGGCGAAGCCGCGTTGGTGCATTTGAGCAAATTCAATACAATGAGCTATACTCTCATATTGATGCGGTAGTATATACCACAGCAGATGGTGGACTAAAATACGATTTGATCGTAAAACCGCAGGGGGATGTTTCACGAATCTGTATGAACTACCGGGGACAGGAAAAATTAACCCTCCGTAAAGGGCGCTTGGTTATTCAAACTTCGGTAAACAGCTGGACCGAACAAGAGCCCTATGCCTATCAGGTAATCGATGGCAAAACCATACCTGTAAGCTGCTCTTATTCATTGAAAAACGACAATGTAAGATTTGAGGTTGGTGCTTATAATCGCGATTATGCTTTGGTCATCGACCCTGAACTCATTTTTTCGACATACTCCGGCTCAAACGTTGATAATTTCGGCCATTCGGCCACCTATGATGATGATGGACATTTGTATGCGGCCGGAATTGTAACAAACCCCGCACTATTCCCCAATGGAAATTATCCGGTAACACCGGGTGCCTTTCAGCAAGTATGGGGCGGTGGTTTAGGGCAATGGCCTCAGGCTTCATTTCCCTGCGATATGAGCATTAGCAAATACACACAGGATGGAAGTGAACTTATCTTTGCAACCTATTTGGGAGGTAGCAGAAACGACTACCCGCACAGTTTAATAGCAGACCGCAACAATAACCTGGTGATTTTTGGCACCACCCTTTCTCCCAATTTTCCAACCAAAGCCGGATGTTATGATGTAACGTATAATGATTCCTTTGACATTGTTGTTTCCAAACTTTCGTCTGATGGCACACAACTCCTTGGCTCAACCTATATTGGGGGAAACAATGCTGATGGTATTAATACAGCAGACTCCCTGCGCATGAACTATAGTGATGAGTTTAGAGGCGAAGTGATTATCAACCAGCAAAATGATATCATCGTTGCCACATCCACTCTATCGATCAATTTTCCCATTATTTTTGGCGCTCACCAAACCACTTTGGCCGGCAAACAGGATGGTGTTATTTTTAAGTTAGACAGCAATCTCAAAGTGCTGAAAGCTTCTACTTATTTGGGCCAGACCAACCATGATGCTATTTATTCTATTGATATCAACTCGGGTGGGGATATTTATTTTACAGGAGGAACCCAAAGTACTACTTTCACCGTAAGTCCGAATGCACATCTTGGTGCTTTTAAAGGTGGATTTTGCGATGGTTTTGTGGGTCGTATGAGTGCCGATTTGTCAACTGTTTCGCAATTCAGGTATTGGGGGTCCAATAGCTACGACCAATCCTATTTTGTTAAAGTAGATCCTGCTGATAATCCTTTGGTATTTGGTCAGCATTTCGATTCAATTCCTATTATCAATGCCTTGTATTCAACTCCAACAAGTTCATTGTTTATTACCAAATTTAAACCCAACCTCGATAGCATCATTTTCTCAACATCAATTGGTGATTCTATTCCAAATAATGCCTTATCGCCAAGTGCATTTATGGTGGATGAATGTGGCGTTATTTATGGGTCGGTATGGAGCGGGACCACAAACAGGCAGGGCAATTATATCAAAAAACACTCGAGCCAGGTAAGGACAACTACCGAACGAATGCCCATTACTTACGATGCCATTCAAAAGAACACTGACAACAGTGATTTTTACCTTTTTGTGATGGAGAAACGTGCCGATAGCATTTTATATGGAACATATTTTGGTGAAGCTGGAGATGGGGATCATGTGGATGGCGGAACAAGCCGATTTGATAAAAAAGGCATTATTTACCAGAGCGTTTGTGCAAGTTGCAGCAGTGGCCAGGGTGGAACATTCCTCACCACACCCGAATCCTTTTCCCCAACCAACCTAAGCGACCGTTGCAGCAATGCCAGTTTCAAAATAGACTTTCGCAAAAGCAATATTGTGTATGCCGAATTCGATTACAATCCCAAAAAGTTTTGCCTCGATTCTTATATTGTGGTAACCTATACCAATCAATCCTATAATGCCAAATACCATTATTGGTATGTTAACGGAGTGCTTAAAGACACTACCTTAAACTATACCGACACCATTCATGCCATAGGAAGTTATACTGTAAAACTGGTTGAGTTAGACTCTTCAAGATGCATCATTTTTGATAGCACCTCCAAATCATACAATGTGGGTGTAGATGCAGCAGCTAGTTTTGTAACAACCAGAGACACCTGCTCTCCCAATATTATTTTTACCAATACAACCACTCCTGCCAATGTTCCCATCAGGTGGTATTTTGGCGGAGGTGATACTTCGAGCGCCAATATTGTGAACCGCCCATTTCCTGCAAATGGACTATACCAAATTTTACTACTGGCAAATCCCAATTCAGGATGTGCCGACTCTGCCATTCAAAATGTTTTTTATGATTCAACAGGACACCTTGTAAAAGCTTCTTTTCTGCCCCTAGACAGTTTCAGGTGTGAGCCAACCGGATTTAATTTTATAAACACAAGTAATAAGTCCGGAAACCTTAAATGGTATGTAAACGACACATTTGCAGATAACACATTTGCCTGGGATACCATTTTATTCAAAGGACATTTTCAGGTTAAACTTGTTGTTACCGACTCGTCAACCTGCAACAAATCGGATAGCAGCATTCACCATATTGAAGTGCTACCCTATGCCTATCCTGACTTCACATTTGTGCAGGACATGTGTTCCTTTACTGCAGTATTTAACAATAAAACATTGCTGGTGCCGGGAGATACCATTAGCTATTTGTGGGATTTTGGAAACGGCCTTACAAGTTCGAAAATGGATACGAGCATTCAATTTGATACCGCAGGCAGATACCTGGTAACCCTGGTTGCAAATCCAACCTTGCCATGCGAGGAAACAACGACCAAAGAAGTTGTTATTGTAGAATTACCGGGTATTCTCAATGCTTTTTTTGTCGCAGAGCCGCAAGAGGGATGTACACCTGCAACCATTAAATTGACTAATTTTTCATCCAACCAGCTTTCGCAGGAATGGTATTATAATGATGTATTAAAATCTACAGCAAATGATATCGTAGATACCTTTTATGCGGATACCGTATTTACGGTAAAGCTTAAAGTATACAGCAATGTTACATGTACTGCTGTTGATAGCTTTGAGTCCATAATTACCGTTCACAACAGTACGCACAGCGCTTCCGGGTTTATCAGAGACACTTGTTCGGAGCAGGTTTTTTTCCTTAACCATTCCACAACTGATAATAACGAACCCATCCAATACACCTGGTATTTTGGTGATGGCGATTCGTCACATCTCAAAAATCCAACACATTCCTACGCCAAAGATTCTTTGTATATTGTTCAACTCATTACCAATCAGGGAACATTTTGCGCTGATACCAGCACCTTTCAAATTCCCTACAAAAAAACCGATCACCTACTGGACGCTTCTTATTTTTTAACCGACTCCGTTTTTTGTGCCCCGGGAAAATATATCGCCATCAATACTTCTTTTAATGCGCATCACATTCAATGGGTACTGAACAATGACATCATTAGCACCGATAGTATTTTGGTTGATACGCTGATTTTACCCGGAAATTACAGCCTCACATTGCGGGCATACAGTGATTTATCCTGCACCAAAGTTGATTCGGCAACAACAAATTTACAGGTGGCATTATCAGGCATAGCCGACTTTGGTATTGCAAGAGACAGTTGCTCACTGCTGGTTCAGTTTATCAATGAATCCGTTTCTCCAACCGGTTTACCCATTCCGTATACCTGGTATTTTGGCGATGGTGATTCATCCACCGAAAAAAATCCGGTACACCAATTCCCAAATACAGATACCTATTACGTTACGCTGATTACAAATGCAGCAACATCGTGTGCAGACACCGCCATTAAAACCTATTTTATTGATGGGGACAGTGCAGC
This sequence comes from Comamonas sp. lk, assembly GCA_943370695.1. Classification (GTDB taxonomy): domain Bacteria; phylum Bacteroidota; class Bacteroidia; order UKL13-3; family UKL13-3; genus UKL13-3. The sequence goes on from CALRRW020000012.1 coordinate 9,974, forward strand.
AGAATTGATTGTTCCCAATGTATTTACACCGAATAGTGACGGATTGAATGATTGTTATCGGCTGAAAGGGGTTACCCCAAAATGTGATGAATACCTGTTAACCATATACAACCGTTGGGGAGAAGTGTATTTCAAGTCTGAGAATCCGCAGCAATGCTGGAACGGACAAAATGAAGTGGGAAAACTGGCAAGCAGTGGTGTTTATTATTACATCCTAAACGTTAAAAAACACCGCTCTGAAGAAAGAATCAAAAAAACCGGAACCATTACTCTGTTGCGAGAGTAACCTTATTAAAACTTCCTGTGCGTCATTGCAACTCATTTGCGTCCCCCAACATCTTACCAGTTGGGTTCACTTGCTAAATATTGAAACTGACCCTCTGTAACAGAACATTTCGCCTCTTAATTAAAGCACGCAAACATATTAAACCCAAAATGGTTTACTTTTGTACACGTTATGAATGTAAAAGTTGAAATAGACGATAATTCAGGATTTTGTTTTGGTGTGGTGTATGCCATCCAAATGGCAGAAGATATTTTAGACGAAAGAGGTCACCTCTATTGTTTGGGGGATATTGTGCATAATGACGAAGAAGTTGAACGACTCCGCAAAAAAGGGTTAAAAATAATCAACCACGAAGAGTTTGATACGTTAAGAGGCGAAACCGTTTTGATACGCGCCCACGGTGAACCACCCGAAACATATAAAAAAGCCCTGGACCAGGATATCGAATTGATTGACGCTTCTTGTCCGGTAGTGCTGAAATTGCAAAACCGCGTTCGCGAAGCCTATAATGACGATGAGCAAATTATGATTTATGGCAAACATGGGCATGCCGAAGTAATAGGACTCAAAGGCCAAACCAACGGAAACGCCATTGTGATTGAAAACTTTGACGAACTTGAACAAATTGAGTTGCCTAAAAAAATTCAATTGTACAGTCAAACCACCAAACGTACCAAAAACCTATACGCACTCAGGGATAAATTAGTGGAAAAAGGTATTGAGGTACGTTTTAATGAT